>JAYZJE010000023.1:0-2813 GCA_036164895.1 Pseudomonadota bacterium | reverse complement strand
TTTCTGATTTACAAAATAGCAAAGGCGAGCTCAGTATCGAAGAGTTGCGTGCCTGGGTCGGTGATCGACTGCCTGCACACATGATTCCATCCAGCTGGGTTTGGCTTGATCGCCTGCCACTAAGTAGTAGCGGTAAGTTGGACAGGGACGCGCTTGGCTACCAGAATTCGCAGCAACTTGAGTTGGGGAACGTTTTTGTTGCTCCGGCAACGGCGCTGGAGCGCGATCTGGCGTCGCTCTGGGCCCAATTACTGAGTGTTGGCCGGGTGGGCACGACGGATAGTTTTTTTGACTTGGGCGGGGATTCGATCCTGGCGGTTCGTTTAACGACCGAGTTGCAACGAATGCTCGACGACATGGTGTTCCTAGCGGCGATTTTCGACGCGCCCACCGTGGGTGAGTTGGCAACCTATTTGACTGAGCATCATGGCGCCGCCATCGCAAGGCGCTACGGGGCCGAAGCTGCGCCGGGTGAATGGGAAGAAGGCGAACTGTGACGGCCGAAGAACTGATCACCAGATTGAGCTGCCGCGGTGTCAGCCTGTGGTCCGAGGCTGGACGCTTACGCTATACAGCGCCCGAGGGGGCGCTCGATGACGAACTCCGCGCTGAGCTGAAACGCTGCAAGAACGAACTGTTAAACGTTGTGATGCAGCGTCGTTCAGCATTTGAATTTCCGCAATTGCAGCGCCTTCTGCATGACGCTCCGATTCCACTGTCTTCCGCGCAACAAAGCCTGTGGTTTTTGGATCGTCTGTATCCGCAAAACACCAGCGCCAACGAACAGTTTGCCCTTTGCTTGCGCGGCACGCTGGAAACGGAGCATCTGGAACGTGCCTGGAATCAATTGCTCGAGCGACATGAAATACTCCGCACCCGATTCGAGGCCATAAACGGTGAACCGCGACAGATCATTGAGCCAGCAACGCCTGAGATAGTCGCTATTACTGACCTCTCTACGCTGCCAGCACATCTCGCGCGACGTCAGTTGGAGACTGCAGCGGCGGATTGCATCTGCGAGCCATTCAAATTGACTGCCGGCCGGCTGATCCGTGCACGACTATTTCGCCTGAGTGTTCACGAGCACGTGCTGCTGGTGACTGCACATCACATCGTTGCGGATGGTGTGTCGGTAGCGATCATGCGGGATGAGTTGGCTCGACTTTATGACGACTCGGTCGCGCGAAGGGTGTCGGTGCCGAACTACTCGTCCGTCCAATATGCTGATTTTGCGGTGACGCAGACTGCGCATCTAAAGGGTGATTGGGTCAGCAGCGAAATGGAAACTTGGCGCCGGCAACTTGCTGGTGCTCCACAGCAATTGGAGCTCCCGGCGCGGTCACACGCTGAAAGAGCGGAGAGAGGCACGGAGAAAAGGCTCGCGATACACATACCAGCACCCCTTGCGGACGCACTCCACGATTTGGCGCATGCCGAGGCGGTCACTCTTTTTATGACTTTGTTGGCGGCATTCCGCACTTTGTTGTTTAGGCATTCTGGACAGCAGGATATCCTGATTGGATCGCCGGTTACGCTGAGAGATGTGTCCGAAACCAGCAGGATGATCGGTTGCATGGTCAACAATGTGGTGTTTCGGACCCCGGTCGACGGCAATTGGACTTTTCGCGACGTTCTGGCCCGTGAGCGCGATACCGCTATTTTTGCCTACCAGCACAGTAAGTTGCCGTTTGAGAAAGTCGTCGAGGGCATGGATCCAGCGCGTGAACTTGGACGCCACCCATTGTTTCAGGTGTTGTTTCTGTTCGACGACCAGCAGCCAGGCATGGCGTGTGCGCAGAATCTGGAATTTGCCGTTGAAGCTTTGCCGGTAGACCGTTCGTCCTACTGGGATCTGGAACTGTCCTTTTCCGACCATGGTGTGGGTGAGCCGCTAACCGGGTTCATTGGTTATAGGACCGATCTTTTTGATGCATGGTTTATTGATGCGCTGCCAGTGCGGCTGCAAATGCTGCTGCAATCCATTGTGGATAGCCCGGATCTGTCTTTATCCCGGTTGCCCATGATCGAGGCGGCTACGATTAAACAGCTGTTGTGTGAATGGAACGATACTCGGGCGCCATATCCTGAGACGCCAACATTACACGGACTGTTTGAACGGCAGGTTGCCCTGAGTCCAGGCTCAATCGCAGTGCGTGGGCAGGTAGCTGAGCAAGTCAGTTATCGTGACCTAAACTGCAGTGGGAACCAGCTAGCGCACTTCTTAGTCAAGCGTGGCGCTGGGCCACGGCAGATCATCGGGCTTTGCCTGCATCGATCGATTGAACAAATCCGAGGCTTGCTTGCCATACTGAAAACTGGCGCGACGGTACTACCCCTCGATCCCACCTATCCACGGGCCCGGCTGGCCCGCATTCTGGATGAAGCGCAACCGCGAATGATAGTGACAAATCTTGCACTAAGCGCGCAACTTTCCGGTGAGAACATTTCGCTTGTCTGTGTCGATGGTCCTGACGCAACGCTCGTTAATAGTGCCTGCAGCAGCAACCTAGACGCAGCCGTCGTCCCTCGCGATCCGGCCTATGTATTATTCACGTCCGGTTCAACGGGTAGCCCGAAGGGGTGTATCGGGTTGCATAACGGTTCGGTAAACCGAATCCATTGGATGTGGAATGCTTACGATTTTGGTCCATCGGATGTATTTGCCCAAAGGACCAGCCGCAATTTCGTCGATTCATTATGGGAGACGTTCGGTGCGCTGGGGCACGGCATTCCACTGGTGTTGGTGCCGGAAGGCCTGGAAAAGGATGTCGATGGGTTCGTAGATTTCCTGGCCGAGCATGCGGTGACCCAAT
>JAYZJE010000022.1:0-2824 GCA_036164895.1 Pseudomonadota bacterium | reverse complement strand
GGAGCAGAGGGTCGGCGGTTCGAATCCGTCTGCCCCGACCAATTAAATCAACTAGTTACGCTAAGTTTGAGAGCGTGATGAGTCTGCCTAGATTGATTGTGCTTTCCTTCGGCTTAGAGGTGCCTGCTGCCGCGGTGAATAATGAACGAAAAAATATTTCTTTATCGAGTGTCGGTAGCTAATTGACAACGTATTTTTCACTTGTTACCTGGCATGAGTGGCGATCACCGCCGAGCATAAACTAATGGGCTTTTACGCTAAACCGTGTTGATACTTCCGTACCATGAAAGCATCTCCAACTCTGCATCGGGTTAATGCATGTTTAATTGTCGTGAGAGCGGCGTTTTGATCGATCGGTAATTTCACGCTGGGAAGATAGGGAAGACGGTTGGACGTTCTTTTGGTAACGCGCGAGTTTCCTCCGTATTTCGGTGGCATCGGCACTTATGCGTACGGAATATCTCAGGCTGCGGCGGAGATCGGCCATCGGGTGACTGTTGTTGCCCCGGCTGTGCCTCGCGGTCTCAGCGCTGAGCGTGATGCACGGACGGACGTGTCAGTTCACACATTCCGGTCGGGGGGGCTTTCGCCCGCGCGCAACATCTTACCCATGGCCATCGCGTTGCGGAGAAGACTGCGCCGCGAGGGGTTCGATCTCGTTCATGCCTGTGAACGGGCTAGCTTAATTGCCGCAAAATTGGCGTTAGGACGGTGCAACATACCCGTGTGTGTCACCGTACACGGCAGCGAGACGCTTCGTTGGCAAACTTCATCGGTGTTCAAATGGATGGACCCGCGCCTGTATCGATCGGCACGCGCGATTGTTGCCAACAGTGCGTATACATCTGAGCAGCTCTCAGTGATGCTGGATCTCGGGGGCATTACGGAATCGCCGCCGCAAAAGGCAATTCTCCTAGCGGTGGGCGATTGGTGGATTCAACACAGCGTCGGGGGTCCGAATAGAAGGAACCGCGATAGGCCCTTCGTCCTCGGCACGCTGGGGCGGCTTGATGCCCGCAAGGGTCATCGCGAGGTGCTGCAGGCTTGCGGGCAGCTCCCCGAGCACTTGCGGCGTCATCTCACCTATCTGGTTATTGGCGCCGGTTCCAACCAACGCGTGGACATGCTTTCAAAAGAGGCGGCAGAGGCGGGGGTAGGATTCGAATACGCTGGAGCCCCAGACAGGGCAGAATTACCCAGCCTGATTCGCCGGATGGATGCACATGTGCTTTATGCCAAGCCAGTTCGCCATACTATAGAGGGATTTGGGCTGGTGGTGCTTGAGGTAGCGACGCAGGGCGTTCCTACCTTGGCGACCCGACTCGGTGGCATACCGGAAGTGATCGCAAACAATGAAACTGGTGTTTTGGTGGAACCTGGAAACTCGAAAGCGCTGACCGAAGCGATTCGCCACCTAATGGAGACTCCAAAACTGGTTGCAGCTCTGGGTCGCGAGGCACACCATCGGGCATCGAGTCGTCGCTGGACCGACGTGGCTCGTGATACTTACAACTTTTTCGGAGAGTCCATAGAAATCCGGTGAGGGTCACTGGTTAAATCGAGCCCGGTGGCGATTTATCGCTATGGTTCTTAAATCTGGAGGGGAGTTTTTGTTGACCGTTCCCTGCTTTTGCCCGGGAATGGCATTCTGATTGTCGGTTGCATGTGTTCTGGCAGCTGACATCCAACGCGTTTTATCTTATGAAAAAAGAAGGAAATTACTTAGACCATCGGAAAGATCGAGCGCCGCGCTTACTTTTCGTCGTCAATGTTTCCTTTTCCTTCATTCATAATCGATTGGTTCTCGCCCAGGCGGCTCAAGCAGCTGGATATGATGTCCATGTAGCTACACGTGTTTACAGAGCGGAGGACAGCGAACGTATTCAGAAGGCCGGCATCCAACTGCACCCCATTGAAATTGGTCGAGGCGATTCCGGGTTTTTCTACGACCTGCGGTCGCTTTGGCATCTGCGTCGCTTGTATCGGCGTTTGCAACCGGACCTGGTACACCACTTAGCGATGAAACCCATCGTATTCGGAGGGTTGGTCGCGCGGCTCAGCGGCGTTAGATCTGTGGTTCAAGCATTTACGGGTTTGGGTTACGCATTCAGTGACGCTGGTGCGTTGCCCGCGTTGCGAAGAAAATTGATCATTTTGGCTTTGCGGCTTGGTTGCAGGCGCCCTGGCACCATCGCTGTGCTCCAGAATCGCGCCGATATAGAAGAATTGATTGTGGAGCGCATCATCCAGCGTGAACAGGCCGTTTTAATAAAAGGCTCGGGAGTTGCTGTCGATGAGATAAATGTCCGTCCTGAACCTGCCGGTGTTGTTCGGGTGCTGCTGCCTGCCCGGATGCTGCGCGAGAAAGGTGTGGAAGAATTTGTTAGCGCCGCTGATCAACTCCACGCGTGGGGTGTATCGGCTGAGTTTCTGTTGGCTGGTGACACGGATCCGAGCAATCCCGGTGGCCTGCCATTGGAACAGTTAAATGACTGGGCAAAATCAGGAGTCGTTCAATATTTAGGTTTCGTTCAAGATATTTCTAGTCTATTCAGCAGTTGTCATATCATCTGCCTGCCGTCTTATTATCGCGAGGGACTCTCAAAGTCACTCATCGAGGCTGCGGCTTGTGGTCGCGCAATTGTTACTACCGACCGTCCGGGCTGTCGTGACGTCGTGCAGGATGGTGTGAATGGTTTTGTGGTTCCTGCAAGAGACGTACCGTCATTGGCCATAGCTCTTAAAAAATTGATAGATAATCCTGGCTTGCGGCAGCAATTTGGTGCGGCTGGAAGGGAATTAGCAGTGTCGGAGTTCGATTTGA
>JAYZJE010000021.1:0-15013 GCA_036164895.1 Pseudomonadota bacterium | reverse complement strand
AAATCGCCCGGTCCGAATGGTACAAAGAAGGCCGGGTACCTTTGCATACCTTCAGGGCGGATATCGACTATGGTCTTGCCGAATCGATGACAACCTACGGTGTCATCGGCGTCAAAGTCTGGATTTTCAGGGGCGAAGTGTTTGATAGCCAGCATGACTCGGCAGGGGAAGCCCCTGAGAAGGCAGCACGGTAAGGAATCGAAATTATGCTGCAGCCAAAGCGGACGAAATTCAGAAAACAACAGAAAGGCCGAAATCGCGGTTTGTCTCATCGTGGCAGCGCGGTGACGTTTGGTGAGTTCGGTTTAAAGGCACTGGGGCGAGGCCGGGTAACGGCCCGCCAGATTGAAGCGGCCCGGCGCGCCATGACGCGCCATATCAAGCGTGGTGGCAAAATTTGGGTTCGCATTTTTCCAGATAAACCAATTACCAAGAAACCACTTGAAGTAAGACAGGGCAAGGGTAAAGGCAACGTTGAATACTGGGTCGCGCAGGTTCAACCTGGGCGAGTTCTGTATGAAATGGAAGGAGTTAACGAGGATGTGGCGCGGGAAGCCTTTACACTCGCCGCAGCCAAGTTGCCGATAGCAACGGCTTTCGTGACTCGCTAGGCGCTCTGATGAAAGCAACAGAACTGAGGGCAAAATCGAAAGACGAGCTGCTTAGCGAGCTTCTTGAATTGAGAAAAGAGCAGTTCAACCTGCGTATGCAGCAAGCGATCGGGCAGTTGGCCCGTGCCGATCAATATAGGAACGTCAGGCGTGATATTGCACGGATCAAGACGGTGCTGCGGGCGCTGGAGATTGAAACGCAGAAAAAAGAGGCTGCGTCATGACAGATGAAAACAACAAAAAATCCGGGTCAAGGCGGCAGCGTAATGTGACTGGGCGCGTAACTAGCAATAAAATGGACAAGACGATCACGGTAACTACTGAGCGCCTGATTAAGCATCCTGTTTACGGAAAATATATTAGACGCAGGACCAAGGTTCTGGCGCATGATCCAGAAAACGCTTGCAGTGTGGGCGATTTTGTTGCGATAGCAGAGTGTCGGCCATTGTCCAAGCATAAGTCCTGGAAGCTGGTGGAGATAGTTGAACGCGCTAATGCGTGAGTCAAGCGGTGGCTAATTGAGCCCACCCGGTGTGATCATGATTCAGATGCAGACAATACTCAGGGCAGCGGACAACAGCGGGGCACGAAGCCTTATGTGCATCAAGGTCTTGGGTGGATCAAGACGCCGTTATGCGGGTGTGGGCGACATCATCAAGGTCAGCGTTAAGGATGCGATTCCACGCGGGCGGGTCAAAAAAGGCGAGGTTTATAATGCGGTAGTGGTTCGAACGAAAAAGGGGGTGCGGCGCAGGGATGGATCGTTAATCCGATTCGATGGAAACGCAGCAGTGCTGCTGACAAATCGACTGGAACCGATTGGGACACGAATTTTTGGGCCGGTTACCCGCGAACTCAGAAGTGGCAAGTTTATGAAGATTATCTCCCTGGCGCCGGAGGTACTGTAGGGCAGGGCTGACCTCGTTGGTTTACCCAAGACGATGAAAAGAATTAAGAAAGGCGACGAGATCATTGTTATCGCCGGCAAGGATAAGGGTCGCCGGGGTGCGGTGCTGCATGTGCTCGACAACGGCAAGGTGCTGGTCGAAAACGTTAATGTTGTCAGGAAGCACCAGAAGCCGAATCCGAACGTGGGAATTCAGGGCGGCATTATCGAAAAGGAAATGCCATTGCAAGCGTCTAATGTCATGTTGTTCAACCCCATCACCAACAAGGGTGACCGGGTTGGCATTAAGACATTGGAAGACGGGCGTCGGGTGCGGATTTTTAAATCGAACAACGAGGTCGTAGACATCTAGGCGCCAAGGGCGCAGGCATTCATTTATGGCTAGATTGCAAGATCATTACCGCTCGGAAGTGGCCCCTCAGCTAAAAAAGATCCTTGGGCTGAACAATGTAATGCAGGTTCCACGTGTCAGCAAGATAACGCTGAATATGGGCGTAGGCGAAGCTCTCGTGGATCGCAAGCTTGTGAACAAGGCGATCGATGACATGACGTTGATCGCTGGCCAGAGGGCCGTGATGACCCGCGCACGGAAATCGGTTGCCACATTCAAGGTCCGTGAGGGTTGGCCGATCGGTTGCAAGGTGACACTGCGGCGGGATCGAATGTACGAGTTTTTGGATCGCCTTGTTAGTGTGGCGATTCCTCGAATTCGTGACTTCCGGGGCCTCAACCCTAAATCATTCGATGGGAGCGGTAATTTCAGTATGGGGATACAGGAGCAGATTGTATTCCCCGAGGTTGATTACGATCACATCGATACGGTTCGCGGGATGGATATCACGATTACAACCACGGCGCGAAACAACGAGCAAGGTCTCGCGTTGCTGGAAGCGTTCAAATTTCCATTTAAGAAGCAGTAAAACCGGATAGTTGACCAATGGCAAAGAAATCAATGGTAGCCCGAAATCGGAAACGCCTTAAAACGGTCCAGCGGTTTGCAACCAGACGTGCCGCGCTAAAAAATATCATTGCAGATCAGGGCAGCAGTGAAGAGGAACGGCGCAATGCAATGGAGCGTTTGCAAAAGCTTCCGCGTAACGCAAGTCCGGTCAGATTACGCAATCGTTGCGCCATCACTGGTCGATCGAAAGGGGTTTATCGAAAATTTGGATTGGGTCGTAACAAGCTACGTGAGGAAACAATGCGCGGCAATATTCCTGGTCTGAGAAAGGCCAGTTGGTAGGGCGAGTCAGTAGGCTGAATTGAGGAATAAAAGCATGAGCATGACAGACCCGGTGGCAGATATGTTGACCAGAATTCGCAATGGGCAGAAGGTTGATCTGGAAAACGTTCGCATGCCGTCGTCGAAATTAAAGGAATCAATAGCGAAGGTTCTGCAAGACGAGGGTTTTATTGCCGGATATGAAGTCATCGAGAAACCGGGCAACAAGCGTGAGTTGACGGTTGAGCTGAAATATTACGACGGCAAGGCGGTAATCGAGAAGCTACAGAAAGTAAGCCGCCCGGGCTTAAGGATTTACAAGAAGAAGAGCGATCTACCGCAGGTCATGGGAGGTCTAGGCGTCGCGATCATTTCGACATCGGAAGGCGTCATGAGCGATCGTAGCGCTCGTTCGAAAGGTTTTGGTGGGGAGGTTCTCTGTATTGTTGCATAGGCTCCATGCCTGTCGGCCGCATCGAGAGTGTGCCTGAATGTCCAGAGTTGCAAAAAGCCCGGTTACAGTTCCTAAAGGCGTAGAGATTAAACAATCGGGAAGCACCCTGACGGTAAAGGGTCCAAAGGGTGAGTTGAATTTGAGGTTGAATCCCGAAGTGGCGGTGACTATCGACGCCGAAGCGGCGAGTGTAGCGCCGAAGGGTGAATCGCGTTTCGCGTATGCGATAGCTGGCACTACCAGGGCGTTGCTGAATAACATGATGCTGGGGGTATCCGAAGGGTTTGAACGCAAGCTGGAATTGGTCGGCGTGGGCTACCGGGCTAAAGTTCAAGGCGCCAAACTTAACTTGACGCTGGGGTTCTCTCACCCGATTAATTATCAGGTTCCTGAAGGCGTGACAGTGGAGACCCCGAGTCAGACGGAGGTCATCGTGAAGGGGATCGATAAGCAGCGGGTCGGGCAGGTCGCTGCAGAGATTCGCAGTTACAAGTCGCCTGAGCCCTACAAAGGTAAGGGTGTGCGTTACGCGGATGAGCGCGTCATCCTGAAGGAAGCGAAGAAAAAGTAGCGTGGCCAGTTAACGAGCAGTAGATCGATGAGGAAGAAGGAAAGCAGATTACGTCGCGCACGGCGCATCCGGGCAAAAATTCGGGAACTCGGCGTGTGCCGGTTGGTTGTATTTCGCAGTCCCCGGCACATCTATGCCCAGATCATCGCGCCGGATGGTGGCACTGTCATCACGGCAGCCTCGACGGCGCAAAAAAATTTGCAAAAAGCGGTGAAGTACACGGGCAATATCGACGCTGCCTCGGCGGTTGGCAAAGAAATCGCAGACAAGGCGAAGGTGGCGGGTGTCAGCCGCGTGGCATTTGACCGGTCGGGGTTTCGGTATCACGGCCGGGTCAAAGCGTTGGCGGAGGCCGCACGTAAACAAGGCTTGCAGTTCTAGAGAAGGGTTTTAGACATGGCAAAAGCTGCACAGGTATCCGGCACCGAGGAACTGGTGGAAAAGTTGGTCACCGTCAATCGTGTCGCAAAAGTCGTTAAAGGCGGCCGTCAATTCGGCTTCACCGCTTTAACGGTGGTCGGTGACGGTAATGGCAGGGTCGGTTTTGGGTACGGTAAGGCCAGAGAGGTTCCTCTTGCGATTCAGAAGGGGATGCAAGCCGCTCGCAACAACCTCCAGCGCGTGGCGGTTAATGATGACACCCTGCACTACCAGATGATCGGGCGCCACGGTGCGACTAAAGTGTTTATGCAGCCCGCCTCCGAAGGTACCGGCATCATTGCCGGTGGTGCGATGCGTGCGGTATTCGAGTGTGCTGGCGTGCGAAATGTTCTGGCAAAAAGTTACGGGTCTCGTAACCCCATCAATCTGGTTCGCGCCACGATTAATGCACTCAGTGACGCGAAGTCTCCTGAGCAGATTGCAGCTAAGCGGGGCAAAACTGTAGCGGAAATCGTGGGTTGAAATCATGGCAGAAGCTCGCAAATTAAAAGTCACACTGATTAAAAGCCGTCACGGTCGCCTGAAGTCTCACCGGGCCTGCGTGGCGGGCTTAGGTCTGCGACGCATTCGCCAGTCGATTATTGTTACAGACTCACCGGAGAATCGCGGCATGATTAACAAAGTGTCCTATCTCCTGCATGTCGAGGAAGCATAGATGAGGATGAATTCTTTGAGTCCAAGATCAGGTAGCAGAAAAGCCGCCAAGCGTGTCGGGCGCGGCATCGCCGCGGGCCGGGGTAAGACCTGTGGTCGCGGTCAGAAAGGCCAGCATTCCCGGTCGGGTGGATTTCACAAGGTTGGGTTCGAGGGTGGGCAGATGCCGTTGCAGCGCAGGTTACCCAAAGTCGGATTTGCCTCTCGGAAATCCAAATTTAGCGCCGAGCTAAGACTGCATGAACTGAATGGCTTGTCGGATGAAACTATTGACCTTGCAGCCCTTAAAAAAGCTGGATTGGTGTCCAGGATCGTCGAACGGGTCAAGGTAATTTCCTCGGGAAACCTGGATCGGGCAGTCCAAATTAAGGGATTGCGAGCCACCAAGGGCGCTCGACACGCGATCGAAGCCGCCGGCGGATCAGTCGAGGAGTGAACGGGCCGCAGAGCTCCTTCAGATAGAGGTTAAAGCGTGGCAAAGGGCACTATGATCAATCCGGCAGCGGCACTAGGCGAAGCGACTCGCTTTTCTGATCTGCGTCAGCGCCTCGCTTTTCTGGCCGGCGCTTTGATCGTTTACCGCATTGGCACGTTCGTTCCGGTTCCCGGTATCGACCCGGTGGCGCTGGAGCAGTTGTTCGACCAGCAGTCCGGCACGATCCTGAGTATGTTTAATATGTTTTCGGGCGGTGCGCTGCAGCGGCTGAGTATATTAGCGCTCGGTATCATGCCGTACATCTCGGCATCGATCATCATGCAGATGGCCGGCGTCGTGGTGCCGACCTTGGCTCAACTGAAAAAAGAGGGTGAAGCGGGGCGCCGCAAGATTACTCAATATACCCGTTACGGAACAGTGTTTCTCGCTTCTTTCCAGGCGATTGGCGCGTCCGTGGCTTTGCAGAACCAGGGCGTTGTTATTGCACCCGGTCCCAATTTTGTTTTTACGGCTGCGGTTACGCTCGTGACTGGCACGGTATTTCTGATGTGGCTTGGCGAGCAAATTACAGAGCGCGGCGTGGGTAATGGGATTTCAATGATTATTTTGTCGAGCATTATCTCAGGCCTACCGTCTGCTATAGGCGGTACGCTGGAGCTAGTGAATACAGGTGAAATGCCCCCGGCGCTTGCAATTATTCTGGTTCTACTGGTGCTGGGAGTGACATATTTCGTTGTTTTTGTCGAACGTGGCCAACGACGCATAACTGTTAACTACGCCAAGAGACAGCAAGGCCGTAAAATGTATGCGGGTCAAACCAGCCACCTGCCGTTCAAGCTCAATATGGCAGGCGTGATTCCCCCGATTTTTGCGTCCAGCCTGATTCTGTTCCCGGCGACGATCGCTAGCTGGTTCGGTACCAGTCAGGGGTTCGGTTGGCTGCAGACTCTAGCGGCACGATTATCACCAGGCCAACCCATATACATTCTGATTTACGCATCACTGATAATTTTCTTTTGCTTTTTCTATACGGCATTGGTATTTAATTCTCGCGAAACGGCGGACAATTTAAAGAAGTCAGGCGCTTTTGTCCCGGGCATAAGGCCCGGCCAGCAAACGGCTGAATACATAGATAAAGTGCTGACTAGGCTCACTTTTTGGGGCGCTATGTATATCACGACAGTGTGCTTACTGCCGGAATTTATGATTCTGAATTGGCAGGTCCCTTTTTATTTTGGCGGAACATCGCTGTTGATTATCGTCGTGGTTACGATGGATTTTATGGCGCAGCTGCAGGCGCATATGATGTCGCATCAGTATGAAGGATTGTTGAAAAAGGCAAATTTGCGCGGCTATGGACGTGCTGGTCAGGTTCGGTAGTATCGCAAAGGTTGATTGTTGTCGCACATTGAAGTTGGAGAGATATGATGAAAGTGAGAGCGTCTGTAAAGCGAATCTGCAGAAATTGCAAAATCGTTCGCCGCAACGGTGTAGTGCGGGTCGTTTGCACAGATCCGCGTCATAAACAACGTCAAGGCTAGTATGAACAGTACGGCGAAGTCGGAGAATATCTAGATGGCGCGTATTTCTGGAATCAATATCCCTGTCAATAAGCACGTTGCAATTGCGTTGACGTCGATTTTCGGAGTTGGGCGCAGGCAGGCGATTGCAGTCTGTGATGCAGCGAGCGTTGCCACGGATGTCAAGGTCAAGGATCTGAGCGAGCCGGAGATTGACCGACTGCGCAACGCGGTTGGCACACTCACGGTTGAAGGTGATCTTCGGCGTGAAACTTCTCTCCATATCAAAAGATTAATGGACCTTGGATGTTACCGGGGTATTCGTCACCGGCGCGGCGTGCCCGTGCGAGGGCAGAGAAGTCGTACCAATGCGCGGACCCGGAAAGGGCCGCGGCGACCGATCAGGAAATAAATAAGTATGGCACAGCAAAAAACGCGCAAGAAGGTAAAAAAACACGTCGTGGACGGAATTGCTCACATTCATGCCACATTTAATAACACCATTGTGACGATTACGGATCGGCAAGGTAATGCGTTATCGTGGGCCACCGCAGGCGGCTGTGGTTTTCGCGGGTCGCGAAAGAGCACACCGTTTGCCGCCCAGATTGCTGCCGAGCGTGCTGGCACAGCCGCACAGGAATTCGGTTTGAAGAATCTCGATGTGAAGGTTAGGGGGCCGGGTCCAGGGCGGGAGTCTGCAGTGCGTTCGTTGAATAACGTCGGACTCAAAATCAATAGCATCGAGGATGTAACGCCGATTCCGCACAATGGTGTGCGTGCCCCGAAAAAGCGTCGCGTGTGAGGTAATACCGAATGGCAAGATATCTAGGACCAACCTGCAAGCTCGCCCGGCGAGAGGGTACCGACTTATTCCTAAAGAGCGGTATTAAGCCGATGGATGTAAAGTGCAAGTTAGACACCCTGCCAGGAGCAACGCAGGGTCAACGCCGCGCCAGAATTTCGGATTACGGCTTGCAATTGCGCGAAAAACAGAAATTACGCCGTATGTACGGTGTTCTAGAGCGTCAGTTTCGGAATTATTACAAAAAGGCTGCCCGCTTGAAGGGGTCTACCGGAGAGAACTTGATGCAGTTGCTCGAAGGTCGGTTGGATAACACGGTGTACCGTATGGGCTTTGCAACGACGCGGGCGGAAGCTCGCCAGTTGGTGAATCATAAAGCCATCGAAGTGAATGGCCGTGTCGTTAACATCTCTTCCTATCAGGTAGCCGCTGGTGACACGATTGCGGTCCGCGAGAAGGCACGGCAACAAACGCGCATTCAGAGCGCCATTGAAATTGCCGCACAAGTCGGTCGGCCCGATTGGGTCGATGTGGATGATAAGAAAATGACAGGCGTTCTGAAGGCTCTGCCCGAGCGCGACGATATCCTGCCGGATATTAACGAAAACCTAGTTGTTGAACTCTACTCCAAGTAAACACGAGGCAGTCTCTAAAATGCAGGAATCAATCATTGACTTTCTGAAGCCGCGCACAGTGCGGGTTCAGCCTGAAGCCGGTAATAGGGCGAGGATAATTATTGAGCCGTTCGAACGCGGCTTCGGCCATACACTTGGCAACGCATTGCGTCGCGTATTGCTATCTAGCATGCCCGGCAGCGCGATCGTGGAGGCCAACATAGATAGTGTATTGCACGAGTACACTACCATCGAAGGCGTGCAGGAAGACGTTGTTGAGATCCTGTTGAATCTCAAATCGGTAGCAATCCGTATGCATGCGAGAGAGCGTGCCGAGTTGACCCTGAACAAAAAGGGTCCAGGTGTTGTCATGGCCTCTGATATCAGTGTGGACCACGATATTGAGGTTGTGAATCCTGACTTGATCATTGCCCATTTGACCAGTGTCGGTGAGTTGAAGATGGTGCTGACGGTGGAGCGCGGACGCGGATTCCGCCCAGCCGCCCAGCGGTTCAATCTCGAAGAGCAATCCGGGCGCATTGGCGCGCTACAAATGGATGCCTCGTTCAGCCCTGTCAGGCGTGTGAGCTATACGGTAGAAGCAGCCCGTGTGGAGCAGCGAACGAACTTGGACAAGCTGATCATCGACATTGAGACCAATGGCACTATCGATCCCGAGGAAGCCATTCGGCGTGCTGGCAGTATCCTCAAAGATCAGTTGGATGTGTTCGTTGATTTGCAGGGTCACGACGCAGCAGCAGCAGCAGCAGCTGAGTCTCACATCGATCCGATCCTGATGCGTCCGGTCGATGAACTCGAACTCACAGTGCGTTCGGCGAACTGTCTGAAGGCCGAGAACATCAATTACATTGGTGATTTGACTCAGCGTACGGAGGTGGAATTGTTGCGCACGCCAAACCTCGGTAAAAAGTCGTTGACAGAAATCAAAGAAGTGCTGGAAAGCCATGGCTTGGCGCTTGGAATGCGTGCGGAGAATTGGCCTCCGGCTAGCCTTGCACAGGACGATGAGGCGGCTTGAGGCCGCCTGCTGGTAGAAATTCATGCGACACCAAAAATCAGGACGGACGCTAGGGCGAAAGAGCAGCCACCGCAAGGCCATGTACCGTAACATGGCGGCTTCGCTGATTTGTCATGAAACCATCAGGACAACACTGCCCAAGGCCAAGGAACTGCGGCGCATCGTTGAGCCGCTGATCACGCTGGCCAAAGAAGACGGTGTTGCGCGCCGCAGGCTAGCGTTTGACCGGCTGCGTGACAAGGAATCGGTCGGCAAACTGTTCACCGAATTGGGGCCGCGTTTCAAGGAGCGACCGGGCGGTTACCTTCGGATTCTGAAAATTGGTAACCGGCCGGGCGATGCAGCACCAATGGCGCTGATTCAGCTGCTCGATTCGCCAGAACAGGAAGCAGCCGTTTCCTAGCACGATCCCTAGATAGAACCTCTGCAGCGGGTTTGGAATCGCGTTAAGCCCATTCATTGCTTCGTGTGCAGCGTTCATCTGTGTGCGGCCAGTTGCGCTGTTACCATGCGTATTCCGAAATGGAAAATTCAGCCATGGCGTGCAAAATCCATCACATCAATTTAGTCGTCCGCGATCTGGCAGCAGCTGTGCGTATCTACGAGCGGATGCTTGGACAGCCGGCGACCCGCTGCGATCATCTGCCCGGCAGAGGCGTCGACATCGCACGATTCAAGCTTGGAGACATCTGGCTAATTCTTGTTCAGCCGGTGAAACAGGGTACCGAACCCGCACGTTTCCTCGACAAAAATGGCGAGGGGTTTTTTCTGCTGTCTTTGGACGTGGAGTCTGTCGCCGGCGCTGCGCAGGCGTCCGGAGTGCCAATCCAAGGGCCCTCACGCGATGGTCTCGACGACTGGTATATTCAGGATCTCGACGTGGAGGCGACTTTCGGGGCGCAGATTCAGTATTGTGAGCATCGTAGCGGCAAGTGATTGCGATAGCTCTGCCGTTCCACTCTTTAACAGTTCCCACATTCTGGGGCATGATAGCGTGGCAACCCCTTGGGCAGACCCGTGTCGGGAGGGGTTTGGTATCACCGGCAGCACTGACCAAATGAGCATGGACATCGTTTTGACAGGAATCACGACAAGCGGCACCCCGCACCTGGGCAACTATGTCGGCGCGATTAGGCCTACGGTTGCGGCAAGCCGCGATGCCGGTGTGCAATCGTTTTATTTTCTCGCTGACTACCACGCACTGGTGAAAAACCAGGACCCGGAACGGTTACGCCAATCGAGCCTCGAGGTTGCTGCGACCTGGCTTGCACTCGGTTTGGATACCGATCGGGCGGTGTTCTATCGGCAATCCGACATCCCGGAAATTCCTGAATTAACCTGGGTACTGAGTAGCGTAACGGCCAAGGGCCTTATGAATAGGGCTCACGCCTACAAAGCGGCAGTCGCAGAGAATGAGGAGGCCGGCGATCGTGATCCGGACAAGGGCATCACCATGGGTTTGTTTGGCTACCCGGTGCTGATGACGGCGGATATCCTGATGTTCAACGCGAATAAAGTCCCAGTTGGCAGAGACCAGAAACAACATGTCGAGATGACGCGCGATATCGCGCATCGTTTCAATCACATTTACGGTGACACATTCACGCTTCCGGAAGCAGTTATAGACGACAACACCGCGGTGTTGTCTGGAATCGATGGGCGCAAGATGAGCAAAAGCTACAACAACACGATCCCTTTGTTTGCACCGTCGCAAAAACTGCGCAAATTAATCATGAAAATCAAGA
Organism: Pseudomonadota bacterium; assembly: GCA_036164895.1. Lineage (GTDB taxonomy): Bacteria > Pseudomonadota > Gammaproteobacteria > Steroidobacterales > JAPUGB01. The sequence goes on along the minus strand of JAYZJE010000021.1, from coordinate 3,997 downwards.
CCAACTCGCTGGAGCCCGGCGAACCGAAAGATACCGAAGGATCAACGGTGTTCGAGATTTACCGATCAATCGCGACTCTCGAAAAAACCAGAGCGATGCAGCAGAAATTCGCCGCAGGCATTGGTTGGGGCGATGCGAAGCAGGAGCTGTTCGATTATCTTGACGCTTACCTGAGCGGTCCTCGGGAAGAATACAAACGACTAATAGCGAATCCGAGCCACGTCGAGTCGGTATTGCAGTCCGGTGCGCAGCGTGCGCGGGAAATCGCCGCACCCTTCATGCGGAAGGTGCGGACTGCGGTTGGAATTAGACCCTTAGGCTGAATGGGGCAGGGCAGGAAAATGGGCGTGATCGGCGGACCGGCTGTCGGACTTATTGCGCTAACAGCGACCTTCCTAGGTCAGCCGCTCGCGCGGGCGATTAACCGGTTTCTCCTGATGTGGTTGGGGGACTGGGCGATAGTCGGGTTTGTTATCGTGGGTGTGGCCGGAGTTTTGCTGGTGGCAACGCATCTGACGGCGGAGGAAAACCGGGCCAGCGTCGCCGGCTTCGTAGGTGGCCTGCTGATTTGGCGGGGTTTTTTCGACGGGCCGCTGCGGTTTTTCGCCAAATGGTTCAGTATTCAACCGGTGGATTTCGGAGGGTTCCCGTTAGGCGGGCAATACGCGTTGCTGATGTCGTCGGTGACGATCATGCTGGCGTTGCTGCTGCTCTATGGTCTGATGAACCGCGAGACTAAATGCCGGTTCATGCGCTTTTGTCTGCGGCTTGTCCGCTGGTCACCAGGCAATCCGACACCAGGCCTACGCCGCAGCTACGCGCGGATTGCGGCCATGGAAACCGTGTTTGTCCAGTGGGGGATATTTCTGCTGTTCCTGTTCCTCGGCGGTTGGTGGGGGACGCCGTTCTACCTGGTCATGTGCCTGTGGTCCGTGTACTTAATTTGGCAGCTGGCGCGCCGCCGGCGGCCGGGCGAGGCCTTTCGCTATGCCATCCCGGTGTCCGTGGTCGTCTGGTCTTTGGTGGAGGTCGGCGCGTTTTTCGGCATGTACCCGGAATACTGGCAAGCGCCAGCCGAGCATCCGTTCGCGATGACGCTGATGCTGGCACTGTTCGTTACCAGCATCTTAACGCTGCTGCGTGGCGACCCGGCTCCGGCCGATTAATTCACCCGGGGTTTTTCTTGCGTGTGCGTTTCCCGGTGGGTGCGGCCTGCTGCTTCAACAAAGGCGCTAGGTACCGTCCGGTATACGAGCCAGTGACGCTTGCCACATCTTCCGGTGTGCCCTCAGCAACCACTTCGCCGCCGCCATCGCCGCCTTCTGGCCCGAGGTCGATGATCCAGTCAGCCGTTTTGATAACATCGAGATTGTGTTCGATGACGATAACGGTGTTGCCCTGATCACGAAGGCGCTGCAGTACCGTCAGCAACTGAGCAATGTCATGGAAGTGCAAGCCCGTCGTCGGTTCATCGAGAATGTAAAGTGTGCTGCCGCTCGCGCGCTTTGATAATTCCTTTGCTAGTTTGACCCTTTGCGCCTCGCCTCCGGATAGCGTGGTTGCGCTCTGGCCTAGCTTGATATATGACAAACCAACATCCATCAGTGTTTGCAGTTTTCGGGCGACGACCGGTACGTTGGTGAACAGAGCAAGCGCTCCCTCGACGGTCATGTCGAGCACTTCGTGGATATTCTGACCCTTATAGCGAATCTCCAGGGTTTCCCGGTTGTAACGTTTGCCTTTACACAGGTCACAGCACACGTAGACGTCTGGCAGAAAGTGCATTTCCACGCAAATCACACCCCCACCCTGACAGACCTCGCAGCGACCACCCTGGATATTGAAGCTGAAACGTCCGGGCCGGTAACCGCGTGATCGAGCTTCCTGGGTGCCGGCAAACAGTTCCCGTATCGGCGTAAATAGGCCAGCGTAGGTTGCCGGGTTAGACCGCGGAGTCCGCCCAATTGGGCTTTGACTGATATCGATGACGTGGTCGATTCGGTCCAGTCCGTCGATACGATCGCAAGGTGCTGGATTATGGCTGCTGCTATTGATCTGTTCGGCGGCTGCGCGATACAGTGTATTGTTGATGAGCGTGGATTTTCCAGACCCGGAAACCCCGGTGATGCAGGTCATGACGCCGGTCGGAATCCTTACATCGATTGATTTCAGGTTGTGCTCCCGCGCTCCGAAAATGTCGATACCGCGGTCAGGATCGGTGTCTACCCGCCGATCAGGTAACGCAATCCGCCGGTGGCCCGACAGATACTGTCCCGTCAAAGAGGCCGAATTACCCTTGATGTCATCCGGGGTTCCTTGCGCAACCACGCGACCGCCATGAATACCGGCGCCGGGGCCTAGGTCGACTACATGGTCACTGGAAATGATAGCTTCTTCATCGTGCTCGACCACTATCACGGTATTGCCGAGGTCGCGCAGCCGCGTCAACGTGTTCAACAGTCGTTTATTGTCGCGCTGGTGTAAACCGATCGATGGTTCATCAAGAATATACATAACACCGACGAGACCTGATCCGATCTGGCTGGCCAGCCGAATGCGCTGCCCTTCGCCCCCCGATAGTGTTTCAGCGCTGCGATCGAGCGTCAGGTATTCGAGACCGACGTCGGCCAGAAACTGCAGGCGTGCTGAAATTTCCTTGACTATCTTTTTGGCAATTTCACCGCGCGATCCGAGAAGTTCGAGCACGGAAAAGAATTCCAGGGCGTCAGCCACGGACATGCTTGTTACCTCTGGCAGTGCTCGTTCGCTTACAAACACGTTGCGAGCTGCCATGTTCAGCCGGGTACCGTCACATTCTGGGCAGGGCTGCACACTCAAATACTTTGCAAGTTCTTCACGGACCCTACTGGACTCAGTCTCGCGGTAGCGGCGATTGAGGTTTGGGATAATCCCTTCAAAACGGTGACTTCGTCGGAAACTGGTGCCACGCGATGTCTTGTAGACGAACTGGATCTTTTCTTTACCGCTACCGAAAAGCAGAATCTTACGAATACGGGCACTTAGCGATTTGTAAGGTTCCTCGATATCGAATTTGTAATGTTTTGCTAGGCTGCGAATCACCTGCGAGTAATAGGAATTGCGGCGGTCCCAGCCGCGCACAGCACCACCGGCTAGGCTTAGATGGGGATTCCTGATCACCCGGTCAGGGTCGAAAAACTGCCGCTCGCCCAGACCGTCACAGGTCGGGCACGCGCCGACTGGGTTATTAAATGAAAACAACCGTGGCTCGAGTTCAGCGATGCTATAACCACAGACGGGGCAGGCGAACTTACCCGAAAACACGAGTTCCGCCTGATCCGAATCATTCATGTAGGCGACCCGTGCGACACCATCGGCTAGTTTTAAGGTCGTTTCGAATGATTCGCTTAGCCGCAGTTTGAGATCCTCGCGTACTTTGAATCGATCGACAACGACTTCAATGCTGTGTTTTTTTCGCAGGTCGAGGTTGGGAGGATCATCGAGCTCGTAGATTTCCCCGTCGATGCGGGCACGCACAAACCCCTGTGTTCTGAGGTCGGTCAGCAGCTGGACGTGCTCACCTTTGCGTTCATAGATCACCGGGGCTAGCAACAACAGGCGAGTTTCTTCCGGTATAGCCAGAACCTGGTCGACCATCTGGCTGACCGTCTGTGCCTTGAGGTCATTGCCATGGTCAGGGCAGCATGGGCGGCCCGCGCGAGCGTAAAGCAAGCGCAGGTAGTCGTAGATCTCTGTTACGGTGCCTACCGTGGACCGGGGGTTATGCGAAGTGGATTTTTGTTCGATGGAAATTGCCGGTGATAAACCTTCTATATGATCGACCTCCGGTTTTTCCATCACCGACAGGAATTGCCGCGCATAAGTAGATAACGATTCCACATAACGTCGCTGGCCCTCGGCATAGATGGTGTCGAAGGCCAGCGACGATTTCCCAGACCCTGACAGGCCCGTGAAAACGATCAGCCGGTCGCGCGGCAGATCGAGATTGATGTTCTGC
>JAYZJE010000020.1:0-5973 GCA_036164895.1 Pseudomonadota bacterium | reverse complement strand
CCATTCAGCATTTGGACCTTACCAATGGGCAGCGGTGTCGGCAGCGGAGTTTTATCCACCTAACCGGCCGCTGCCTCGTGGGTATACATGGGTGGGCTAATTCTGACTGTCTTGACGACATTGTCACTCGTTTGCAGAATTTTGACGGGATAATCGCTGAGCGTGAGACCGGTGCCGGTTTTCGGAATTGTCTCAAGTTGCTCGAGGATCAGCCCGTTAAGTGTCTTGGGCCCATCAGTCGGCAAATGCCAGTTCATCATGCGATTTAACGCGCGCACATTGGCGCTTGCATTGACGATATATCCATCTAACTCGGTATCGGGTTGGACATCTGCATGTGCGGGTAACGGTTCACTCGTGAACTCGCCGACAATTTCCTCGAGAATATCCTCGAGCGTGACCAAGCCCTGAATATCGCCGTATTCATCCACGACCAGCGCTGTGCGTTGCCGCAGCCGCTGAAATTGCACCAATTGCCGGTGTAGCGACGTTCCTTCGGGGACAAAGTATGGTTCTTCGGTCAGTTGCTGCAATTGGTGTTTTTGCAGTTGTTCCAGCGAACCGTCCTGAACCAGCCGCTTTAGGTGCAGCATGCCAACGACGTTGTCGATGTTGTCATGAAACACCGGTAAACGGGTGAAACTGCTTTTACGGATGGTTGCTAGGATTTCTTTCCGAGGATTATCTAGATCGATTCCGACAATCTCGTTGTGGGGTACCATAATATCGTTAACGGTAATCTGCTCCAGCTCCAGAATGCCCATTAACATTTTGCGTCGCTTTTGTGGCAGCAATGTGGTGGACTCGTTAACCAACACACGCAATTCATCGATACTCAGCAATTCGTGGTCCGGAGAATCCGGGTATACCCCAAACAATCGCAGAATGCCGTTCGAAAATATATTGATCAGCCATATCAGCGGGTAGGTTATTTTAAGTAACGGGTAATAGACAAAAGCCGCTGGGCGAGCTATCCGTTCAGGATGCAAGGCCGCCAAAGTTTTCGGCGTAACCTCGGCGAATATTAGCACCACCAGCGTAAAAATAAATGAACCGAGAAGTACCGCTGGCGGCCCACCCAGTCGCTGCGCAAATACCGCGACCACCGAGGCGGCGAAAAAATTCACTAGGTTATTGCCGAACAAGATCAAGCCGATAATGCGGTCGGGTCTCTGCATCAACGCTTCCGCCAGACGGGCGCCCCGATCACCCAAACGTGCTTGATGTCGTAGCCGGTACCGGTTCATGCGCATCAATGCGGTTTCGGTGCCGGAGAAAAAAGCAGAACAGACCAATAAGAAAACCAAGAGTCCGATTAAGGCTCCTAGGGGAACATCGTCAGTCAAGAGAGAGAGTCTCCTGCTCAGCTAAACACCCGGCTATGGTGGACAAGGAGCAATGGGCCTGTCAAGAGACTTATTCACATCATGTTATATCGTGGAAGTGCACAACGTGGCAGAGCACCGAGGCACGCAACTTTGCGGGTACAATCTGGTCCATTACTTGGTGGCTGTTGCAGCCGCGCCGTTGATACTGGCACTTCATGTCCAGGCCCCTTATGCGAGGCGAATGTGTTTAAAAATTTGAGTTCGCGGCTGACCGATGTTAGCAACCGGCTGAGGGGCCGGGGGCGGCTCAGCGAAGAGAACATCCATGACGCTATCCGCGATGTGCGGCGGGCTCTACTGGAAGCGGACGTGGCTTTAACACCGGTTCGCAGGATAATCGAACGAGTCAAACTGCGCGCGTTGGGGCAGGAGGTGGCCAGGAGCGTCAGCCCCGGGCAGGCGTTCATCAAGATCCTGCACGATGAACTGGTCGTTATACTCGGGGGCAAAGCGGCGACGTTGGACCTGCGCCGGCAACCACCGGCAGTTATCATGCTGGTCGGGCTCCAAGGTGTTGGCAAGACTACAACGGCTGCCAAGTTGGCGCGGCTACTGTCGGAGCGCGATAAACGTAAGGTGATGTTGGCGAGTCTCGACACCCGCCGCCCGGCCGCGATGCTGCAGTTGCAGCAACTGGCAACACAAATCGGCGTGCCGTGTCTGCAAATCGAGCAACCCGGTCAGCCGGCGGTGATCGCGAGCCGGGCAATTGACGAAGCCCGCCGCGCCTTGGTCGACGTGCTGATTTTGGACACAGCCGGTCGCACGCGTCTAGAAGCGGATCTGCTCGACGAACTCAGCGGTTTACACCAACTGACTGCACCATCGGAAACCCTGTTCATTGTTGACAGCATGGCGGGCCAGGATGCCGTAAATGCCGTCCTGGCGTTCCGCGACGCTGTGCCTCTGACTGGACTGATCTTGACTAAGGTTGACGGTGACGCGCACGGCGGCGCAGCGTTATCCGCAAGTGAAGTGACCGCTTGTCCGATCAAATTCATAGGTAGCGGCGAAGCACTTGAATCGCTCGAATCGTTTCACCCTGAGCGCATGGCCTCGCGGATCCTCGGCATGGGTGATGTGCTGGGCTTAGTCGAGGAAGCTGGGCGTAAGGTCGATCGTAAAAAGGCCCAACGTCTGGCGCGCAAAGTTAAAAAGGGCCGCGGTTTTGATCTCAACGATCTGCGCGGGCAACTCGAGCAGATGCTGAGCATGGGTGGAATGCCTGCGTTGCTGGAAAAGTTACCGCTGCCGGGCAAGATAGATACTGAAGCTGTGGCCAGGCAGATGGATACTCGGGCGTTGCAGCGCCAGGTTGCGTTAATTAATGCGATGACACCGAGTGAGCGCGGATTTCCAAAATCGATCAATGGTTCGCGCAAACGTCGAATTGCCGCCGGCACCGGGCTGGCCGTGCAAGACGTCAACCGCCTGCTGAAGCAATATATGCAGATGCAAAAACTGATGAAACGTGCAGCCAAAGGGGGTATTCAACGCATGCTTCATGACCTTGGCGGTGCGCAGCACGGGGCAAGATGAGTTGCCGGGACAAATGTTCCAGCGCGGCCAGCATGGCGGACTATGACTACCGCTGCTGTGACTGAAGGTTCCCTTTAGCAGTTTTTCCAGTACCATTGCCTGTTTACACGGTGGGAATGGGATCACGTGTGCGGGCTTCCGCCATTTTAATGACTAGGTTCAGGAGCAGGTATGGTTAGAATTCGATTGTCCCGCGGAGGGGGCAAAAAACGGCCCTTTTATCACATTGTGGTAAGTGATCAGAGAAATCGCCGTGATGGCCGTTACCTGGAGCGGCTTGGCTTTTTTAATCCTGTGGCCGGGCCAAATGAAAATAAGCTTCGAATTGATCTTGCGCGTGTTGATTACTGGTTGGGGCAGGGGGCGAGGCCGTCGGAACGCGTGGTTTCGCTCGTCAAAGGGTACCGTAAGCGGCAGCGCGGTGACCCGAAGACTCCGGAGGCGACATTACCCGCGGAAAGCGCCTGAGTTTTAACCGGGAAAAACAGTCAGCCTAAGCAGTCGAAGATCTGCATGCCCGGGACCGAAAGCCATCACGTTTGCGTAGGCCGTGTCGCCGGTGTTTACGGTGTCAAGGGTTGGGTCAGGGTCGAATCTTTTACCGACCCGCCGGAGAACATCTTGCACTACACGCTTTGGCGCTTGCGGGGTAAATTGGAAGGGCCAACCTTGTCGGTCGCTGAAGGGCGACGCCACGGTAAGCGTGTGCTGGCGCGGCTGGAAACGTTCGCTGATCGCGATGCGGCGGCAGAACTGTCGGGTATGGAAATATTTGTTCCTCGCGCGCAACTTCCTGAACTCGCGAAAGGACAATATTATTGGGCCGATTTGGAGGGCCTTAAGGTAGTGACAACCGATGGTGTATCACTGGGCAATGTGGACAGCATGATCTCGACTGGAGCCAACGACGTGCTGGTCGTGTTTGGCGACAGCCGCCGCTTAATCCCGTTTATCGTTGGCGACACGGTGCAGTTGGTCGATATTGAGGCCGGCACGATAACGGTGGCGTGGGACGCCACTTTTTAGCCGCCTTGAGCTGATCAAATGGAATTTACGGTTGTCAGTTTGTTTCCGGAGTTAATCATGGCTGCGTCCAGCCATGGAGTATGCGGTCGGGCGGCCGATCGCGGGCTGATTCAAGTCCGGTGCACCAATCCACGTGATTTTGCGCCAGACGCGCACCGAACGGTCGATGATCGTCCGTATGGCGGTGGCCCGGGTATGGTATTGAAAGTGGAGCCGTTTCGTTCGGCGATCGAGAGCGCGAAGGTCGGCCTCCCAGAGGGTTTGCCGGTTGTGTTTCTTGGACCGCAGGGACGTGTTTTTAATCAGACCGTGGCCCGGGACTTGGTAGAGTTGCCGGGGATGATTCTGGTCGCCGGTCGCTACGAGGGTTTTGACGAGCGTTTAATCGAGAGCATCGGCGATGATGAAATTTCCTTGGGCGACTTTGTTTTGAGCGGGGCCGAGATTGCGGCCGCGGCAATTATCGATGCAGTGACGCGTCTACTTCCCGGAGTTTTAGGTGACGACGCATCATCGGAGCAGGATTCGTTTTCCGAGCAACTCCTCGATTGTCCACATTATACGCGCCCTGAAATTTTGGACGGTATGCAGGTGCCGCAAGTATTGATGCATGGGAATCACCGGGAAATTAGCCGATGGCGGCTGAAGCAGGCGCTTGGGCGAACCTGGGCGCGACGACCAGAATTGCTGGCAAAACGAAAGCTTACGGCTGACGAGGAAAAGCTGTTAAAGGAATATAAGGCGGAGGCGAGCGAAGCGGTGATGGGTCGCCGTTAAATACTTTGGGGGTGAGCCTCGCCGAGGACGCCTTGGCAAAAGAGAATGGGTGAGTACGTTATGAGCAAAATCATTGATGAGCTGGAAGCGGAACAGATGGGACGTGAGGTTCCGGATTTTTCGCCAGGCGATACAGTCATCGTTCAGGTTCGCGTCAGAGAGGGCAGCCGCGAGCGATTGCAGGCATATGAAGGCGTTGTTATTGCCAAGCGAAATCGCGGGTTGAATTCATCTTTTACCGTGCGTAAGGTTTCGCACGGTGAGGGCGTCGAACGGGTATTTCAGACCTACAGCCCGACAATTGGGACGATCGAGGTCAAGCGACGCGGAGATGTGCGGCGGGCCAAACTGTATTATTTGCGCAAACGCAGCGGCAAGTCGGCGCGTATAAAAGAAAAAATCTGATTCGGACGTTATCCTGCTGTGATTTGCAAGGTCCTGGAGCCGGCAATACCTTGGTCCTCTGTGTTTAGAAGTCCAGCGCTGAGTGTGTGGGGCCTGGCGGCGCTGCTGTGTGCTAGCTATTCGTTCCTGTCCGGTTGCAGCGTGGCGACAACGGCCGCAGCTGGCATATCGGACAACCTGTCTGCAGCGATCGTGAATCAACCGGATCCCGAACTGGTCGGTGATGCTTTGCCTGCCTACCTGCTATTGATCGACGGCTTTGTGCTGACCGAACCCGATAACGCTAGCATTCTCGGCGCCGCTGCACAGCTCTACACGCTATATGGTACGGCGTTAGTGGCTGACGAAGCGCGTGCCGCGGCGATCACCGAACGGGCAAGGGAATACGGAGATCGTGCGCTCTGCGCTAAGGTGTTTAGGGCCTGCAATTTATCCGAGCTGAAATTGGATGAGTACGTTGCTGCCGTTGATACGATCAAACCGAGCAGCGCCGAGGCTCTGTATAGTTACTGTGTCGGGAACCTGTCGTTTATCCAGACGCATACCGATGACTGGAAGGCGTTGGCAGACCTGCCAAAACTCGAGAATGCACTCGAACATCTGTTGTCTATTGGTGCAGCCCAGAGAGCCGGCAGTGTCAATATGTATTTGGGAATCCTTAATACACTCAGGCCAGAGGGATTAGGAGGCCAGCCTGAGCTTGGCAGGGCATATTTCGAGGAAGCCATCAAACTAACCGATGGCCGAGATCTTGCAGTTAAAGTTGAATTCGCCAAAGGCTACGCGCGATTGTTGTATAACCGCGAGTTACACGATCAATTGTTGAATGATGTTCTGG
>JAYZJE010000019.1:0-8823 GCA_036164895.1 Pseudomonadota bacterium | reverse complement strand
TCGGATTGGAACGACGATGGCGTGGTTACGATCGAATTAGCGGAATAACGACCAGCGATTTTAATCAAGCGCTCCAATGCACGCTGCGGCAGCAAGTCATCAACAAAGCGCAGCGTTGTCCGTTTTTTTTATGCAAGTCGATCGCCGATGGGCAGGCTGCGCAGCCGTTTCCCAGTAACTTGGTAAATCGCGTTCGTGAGTGCTGGCATGGCCGGTGGAACACCCGGTTCACCGATACCGCCGGGCCGACCGCCCTGGGGCAACAAGTGCACCTCGATTAGCGGGCATTCGGCCATCGTCAGCAGCCGATAGTCGCTGAAATTGCTTTGTTCCACTTGGCCGTTGCGAATTGAAATTCGCCCGTACAGCGCCGCGGCGAGCCCGTCCAGAATCGAGCCTTCCATCTGGGCCACGACTGTGTCGGGATGGATCACCTGGTGACAATCAACAACACAAACGACCCGCTCGACCTTTATACGTCCACCGTCACGCACGGTTATTTCGACGGCCTGGGCCACGATGCTGCCGTGATTATCCGTCAATGCGATGCCACGTCCGGCAGCGGGCCCAGGCGGCTGGTGCCAACGGACACGCCGACCGAGTTCCTCGAGCACAGCGCGGTGTTTTGGGCGTTGCGATAAGTGTGCTAGGCGAAACTCCAGCGGGTCCACCCCTGCGGCATGCGCCAGTTCATCAATAAAACTCTCGACGAAAAAATTGTTGGAAGAATTCCCGGTGCTGCGCCAGTAACCGACCGGTATGTTAGATGTCCATGGTACGTAGGCGATTCTGATGTTCGGCACTGCGTAGAGCAGGTTAGCCAGCCCGGAAGCCGATCCCCGATCTTGCGCCGCATCACCGCCAATTGGCGTTGGGGTGCGCTGATAATAACTGGCCATGACCGACTGCATGACTAGCGTGCCGTCGATTGAACTCAGATTACCGGATTCATCGAGACCGCCACGCATTCGGGCGACCGCGAACGGTCGGTACATGTCGTGCTGCACGTCTTCTTCACGCGACCAGGTCAGTTTAACCGGCCGACCGGGAACCGCTTTCGCCGCACACACCGCCTGTGTGACAAAATCCATTTCCGAGCGTCGACCTAAGCCCCCGCCCATCAGCGTCGTATAGACGGTCACGTTTTCGGTCTGCACCCCCGCCGCCTCTGCAGCCACTTGGCGCGCCAGCGTGTGCGCCTGCGTCGGTGCCCAAACGGTGACCTTACCATCGGCCACCAGCGCCGTGCAGTTCATTGGCTCCATGCACAGGTGAGCCAGATACGGGACTTCGTAGACCGCCTCAAGTTGTGTGCTTGAACCTTTGAATGCGGCCGGCGCGTCACCGAACTCGGCGAACAGCGATGGCTCAGGTGAATCGAAGGCGTCGCGGTAGCGTTGCGGCAGGCCTTCGCTATTTTCCAGCGGTTGCTCCGCGGCAACATACGTCATCTTCAGCTGTTGCGCCGCCTGCATGGCCTGCCAGGTGTTCTGCGCGATAACGGCAACAGACTGCTTACCAACCTGAACAACACTTTCGATGCCCGGTTGCGCCAACACTCCTTCAGTGTTGATCGAAGCGATGGCTGATCCGAATACCGGGCTATGCCGAATCGTTGCATGGAGCATGCCCGGAAGTACTGTGTCGACGCCGAACTTTGCAGACCCGTCAACTTTAGCCGGAAGGTCTAGTCGCTGCACGTTAGTGCCTACGATCCGGTAATCCTTCGGAGCTTTCAGCGCCGGTCGAACCGGCGGACGCTCGCGCGCCGCTGCTTCGGCTAATTCACCGTAGGTTAAGCTTTGGCCGGTCGCCGGATCGATCACAAGGCTTCGTTCCGTTTTCAAACCATCAGCGTCGATGCCCCAGCGACGGGCAGCTGCCAAAACCAGCGTGGCTCGCGCTGCAGCGCCGGCCGGGCGCAGCGAATCGTAAGCGTCGATAATGCTAGCACTGCTAAGTGTCATCGACAGGCCCGAAATGTGGAACACGCGGCGCATCAACGACGTCCCGACACCCGCCCAGAATCGCCCTTCAATATCGCCAAATGGGCGGCCGTGAGAGACCATGCCAAAATTGAAATAATCCCGGTCGACCAGCGCTAACTCATAGTTCACGCGGGCCCAATCCGCGTCCATTTCCTCGGCCAGCATCATGGGCAGCGACGTCGTCACGCCCTGCCCCATCTCGGCACGATGAATTGCAAAGGTTACCGTGCTGTCCGGTGCGACTCTGATCCAAGCGTTAAGGCCCACACTGCCTGGCGACATCGATGCAAAGCGCGCAGTGGCATCACCATCATCCAGACGTCTTACACCATAAACCAGCGCGAGACCGCCGCCGGCGGCGAGCCCAGTAACGATAAAACCACGGCGACTTAATCCCATAAACAATGCTACCCCTTAAACGTTTTGCCGTTGCTAACTCGCGAGCGACGTCACAAGGCTGCTGTGAGGGATTCGGTGCAACTAGTATACTCGGGTCCAATTCACCACCGGATGTTGGGGTATGCGTGCATCTAGAACGATTCTAATCCTGCTGCTTATCGCTACCGTGCTGGCAAATATAGTGTACTGGCAGGACCCATGGCTTTGGCGGCGTTTCGCCAACACCTTCCTGCAACTTGCTGGTGCCGCGCCAAGTTTACTGGAACCCAATGAACTGATAAGCGGGGACAATTCATTCGAATTGCCCGTCGCCGAACCGGATAAGCTGGCCATCAGAAACGAAGCACTTGAATCGGCCGTGGCCTTTGCGGCCCGCGTTGACTCCTTTGCTCTGATCGCAACCCACAAGGGCGTGATTCAGGTGGAATGGTATGCCGAGGGTTGGGACCGCAAAAGCCTGACCCAGTCGCAGTCGATGCACAAGTCGTTGCAGGCGCTGCTGATGGGTGTCGCGATCGAAGACAGATTGATAGATTCGGTCAACGACCCTGTCGAAAAGTATTTGTCTGCTTGGCAGAACGATCCGCGCGGCTCGATAACGCTGCACGAGCTAATGATCATGTCGTCTGGACTGGCGCAGTACGCCTTCACCCTCAATCCCTTCACCGATGATTTTCGCTGGCTCTATTCTGGCGATACCGTGCCCGTCGTGCTCCGTACGCCGCAAGCCAATTGGGAACCCGGCCAGAAGTTTGACTACAACAACATCAATTCGGAACTCCTCGGCCTCGTGTTAGAAAAGGGGTTTGGTCAGAGGTATGCCGAGATACTGGAGCAACAACTTTGGCGCCCGATGGGGGGCGGAGAAGTACGGGTCTGGCTCGATCACGAGGGAGGGAACGCTTACACTTCCTGCTGCTTGATGGCTACGGCGCGTGACTGGACCCGCATCGGTCAGCTGATGTTGAACCGCGGTACCGTCAACGGCAATCGTATCGTGCGGCCGGAATGGATCACGGCGATGACGACTCCGTCACCGGTGTCCAGTTGGTACGGTTTGCAGACCTGGTTGACTAACGATGAGGTGAACCCACGCGGCGAAAACCCGGCGACCGGCGGATCCTTCAGCCATAGCGAATCGTTTCTTGCCGCCGACACGTATTTCTTTGCTGGCCGCGGCGCGCAGCGTGTCTACGTCGTGCCATCACAGCAACTGGTCATCGTGCGCTTGGGGCCGGCGCTGGGCCCTAACCCGCTGAAACCTGGTTGGGACAACGCCTACCTCGTCAACACCCTAATCCGCGGGATTAAATCCAGCGACACCACCATAGCTTACGCCAGGTAACGGCTGTTGCTTCGCTTGAACGCAAACAGACTGGCTGTACCCCATTCGACAGACACCTGCTAACGTGAACCTCCGCGATGTCAAAGCTGCATAGAATTTTGCTGCTCGTAGCTGCCGGTTTAATGGTCGGCTGCAGCGACCCAGGTCCGCCGGTCGATGCCGATATTATTGTTGTCGGCGCCGGCATTGCCGGCCTGGCGGCGGCAATTGATGCCGGCAACGCGGGCGCCCAGGTTTTAGTGCTCGATGCCAACTCAGTCGGCGGCGGACATGCGGTTAAAGCCGGCGGATTCGCTCTGGTGGGAACGGAACTTCAGGCCAAGCGCGGGTATATCGACACGCCGGACGTTGCGTTCAGCGACTTGATGGCTTGGGGTGAAGATGCTGATGCAGAGTGGGTTCGCCATTACGCCGAGTTTTCGGACCGCGACGTCCACGACTGGCTGGTCGAAATGGGTGTCAAGTTCAATATCATCATCCCCACGCCTGAAAGTAGCGTGCCGCGATTTCACTTCGCCGGTGGGCGAGCCGTCAAAGTCGTTGTGCCGATGATGCAAAAGGCATTGCAGATGCCGACGGTCAGATTCCTTTGGAACACCCGCGCATTGAGGCTGCTGGTCAACGAACAATCGGTCACGGGAGTCGTTGCCGAGAATCTGCGCAACGGCACGGCGGCAAAATACCGGGCTTCGGCTGTCATTCTGGCAACGGGTGGTTTTCAGAGCGAGCTGGCGATGGTCCGGAAAAACTGGCGCAGTGATCGGCGTTTTCCGGAACGGCTATTGATTGGCTCGGGCCAGTTTGCGACCGGGGACGGCTATCGACTCGCGGAACAGGCTGGCGCCGCGTTCGTCCGCATGGACCACCAGGTCACGTTCATCAACGGCCTGCCCGATCCTCGCACGCCCGATGGCAGCCGGGCCCTCGTGACGCAGAATCCAGACGCAATTTGGGTTAATTCAAGCGGACAGCGCTATGTCAATGAAGATGCCAACAGCAAGCTTGTCGAAGCGGCGCTGTTTAAACAGGAATCAGCCACTCACTGGCTGATTTTTGACGAACGCGGCAAGAAAAGTTTTGGAGTCCGCGATGCGCCATGGCTCAATGCCGGGACTGTGAACCAAGAAATACTGTTGAACCCGGAGGTGACCCAAAGCGCCAGCAGCATCGAAGAACTCGCAATCGCTACCGGATTACCATCCCGGGATCTGGCCACGACGATCCACCGATTCAATGCGCAGGTTCAAAGTGGCGAGGATTCGGATTTCCAACGTTTCGGTCCGGACATCCAAGCACCCATTCCCGCTGGAATCATGCAACCACCATTCTATGCCGTGCAACTTTTTCCCACGACGCGCAAAAGCATGGGTGGTCCGGCCATCAATCTTAACGGGCAAGTATTAAACGCCGCCGGACAACCGGTGCCGGGCCTGTACGCGGCGGGCGAATTGACCGGCGTTGCCGGCATCAACGGCAGTCATGGTGGCTCGGGGACGTTCCTGGGACCGTCGTTGTTGACCGGTCGCATCGCCGGTCAGGCGGCTGCGGCCAACATCCCCGAAAACCCTCAACCGAGCATTCCCACGACCCAAACTGTGGAAGAAACGACAAAGGCAGGAGCACCGGCAGAACCGTTCGGACCCAAAGATCTGAAACCACTAATTCAACAAGCGCGCGATGGCTTCTGGCATTTTGAGGCGTCGCACGCGCTGGTAATGGAACGTGAGTACGCTTGCAACCAGTGCCATTCACCGGCGTCGCCGATGGCCGGCGCCGTCACGGCCCAGCAGATGCTGGTCCGCACCAACACCTGCACCAACTGCCATTGATTCGGCAAATTTTTGGAAATTATTTAATCTTAAAGAGGGCATCGCGTGACTGAACCGCTGACTGCAAACGAGAATCGATCCGGGTTGACTGACGATTTTCCACGACCTACTTACGCATGGTACGTCGTGGTCGTGCTAACGATGGGGTATATTTTTTCGTTCCTGGACCGGCAAATACTCGCACTGCTGATCGAACCGATCCGGGAAACTCTCGATATTAGCGATACGCAGATCAGCCTGTTGCTCGGTCTCGCATTTGGTATTTTCTACACGCTGCTCGGCATCCCAATAGGCCGGCTCGCGGACCGCCGCAGCCGCCGCGCCATCATCGCGACCGGCATTACGATTTGGTGCCTAATGACTGCCGCCTGCGGGCTGGCAAGAAATTTTGGGCAGCTGTTTCTCGCCCGTATTGGAGTTGGGGTTGGCGAGGCGGCACTGAACCCCAGCGCTTTCTCGTTGATCAGCGATTACTTTCCGCGCGAACGGCGCGGCCGCGCCATCAGCTTCTACAACATGGGGGTATCACTGGGCGCTGGCTTGGCAATGATCGTCGGTGGGCAGGTCATCGCCTATGCTTTCAATGCACCGCCGGTCACGTTACCGATCGTGGGCGAGCTTTACGCCTGGCAGACTGTATTTATCGTTGTGGGTTTACCGGGCCTGTTGATTGCCGCACTGATGGCTACCGTGCGCGAACCGGAGCGCCGCGACAAGCTGCGCGTGACTACCGACAGCGGCGCAACCAGCGAAGACGTGTCCGTTAAAGAAACGGTGCAGTTTCTGGTAAAACGCTGGCGCACATACGGCACGCATTTTCTTGGCATGTCTGTCGTTACGATCCTTGGCTACGGGTTTTTGTTCTGGATCCCGACGATGTTTGTGCGTACCTGGGACTGGAGCATACCTGACGTCAGTCTAGCCTACGGAACTGTGGTATTGATCTTCGGGCCGCTCGGCGTCAACTTCGGCGGCTGGTGCGCCGACCGTATGTATGCAAAGGGGTGTCGGGACGCGCACATGCGAATGACGCTGATCGGCTCAATTCTGCTGGTCGTGTCGTCAGCACTGGTCCCACTGATGCCAACCCCGGAACTGGCTATCGCCATGCTGATTCCGGCAACGATTGGCGGGGCGGTTCCGACGGCCACGGCCGCCGCAGCGTTGATGATGATTGTGCCGAACCAGCTACGGGCACAGACGACCGCCGCCTATTACTTTGCTATTAATGTACTCGGTCTGACCATCGGCTCAACGGCAATCGCGCTGGTCACCGATTACGTGTTCGGTGACGACGCAGCTCTGCGCTACTCAATCACGATTGTCGCGCTGGGCGCCGGTACCCTCGCGAGAGGTTTTCTGGTTGCGAACCTGAAACACTATCGCGCCAGCGTCATCGAAGCCGACCAGTGGAGCGAAACCGAAGGCACTCGATGAGCGTTAATAACGATACCAGACCAACGTTACGACAATCCGCCGGCTGCAGGAATTTATCATGGTCCCCGAAGAATTGGCCCTAGGTATTTTCCGCAACGAAAAGAAACCATTGAATTCAAGATGCTGCTGAACCGCTCACGGGCGAAAGACATTCTCGAGCGCGAGAAGCTAGACGGCCTGATAGCCCAGTTGCCGATCAACGTCTACTACCTCAGTGACTACTGGGGCCTGTTCAACACCACCGGCGGCTACGATGCCGCCTATTTTGCGCTGCTCCCGCGCGATGAGCAGCAACCGGCGGGACTCATACTACCCGCGCTGGAAGTACGCCGAATCGAAACCAAAAGTACGTGGATGCCCAACATCTTCGGTTATTCCAGCCCTGAAGCGGACGCGGTATTACGGGACGGCACGGCAAAGGGCCTCGACTACCGGGGCTGGCCGAGTCGTGAGGGAGCCCAACTCGGCGACCTCGAGCGACGATGGGTCGATATTGTCGCCAGGCTCGGCAGCGCGATGTCGGCCAACGCTTTCTGGGCCCTTGTCAGCGCTATCAAGGCCGCCGGGCTCGAAAAAGCCCGTATGGCAACCGATGAGCCACGTTTGGCTGGCTGGCTAGCGGCCTGCGGCCTCGACCGGATTTCCTGTCACTATCGCGTTGACTTGTTCAACGAGCTACGACTGATAAAAACCCCGGATGAAATCGATTTGCTGAAAAAGGCAGCCCGCTGTAACGAAACCGCGTTGCTGGCCGCAACCGATGCGATGGTCGAACACATCACCTGGAAGGAACTGGAAAACGTCTACATGATCTCGATGGCCGGGCAAGGCGGTCGCGGCGTGTATCTGAACTGCGGTGTTGGGGAACTGCCTGGCGGGCACATTCGACGTGACGAACCGGTGATGTTCGATGCGCTGGGGCAATTCGAGCATTACCACGGAGATTTCGGCCGTTGTGCCGTACTAGGTGAACCGACTACCGAACACCGGCAACGCCACCGGGCCATCTGCACCGGCTGGGAGGTGGCACAGGAGTACCTGAAACCGGGCATCCGTTACAGCGAGCTGTCCGCTGCCGTCGGCAAGGCTGTTCGCCGCGAAGGCTTCAGCGGGTTCCGCTACCCCGTCGTCCACAGCCTTGGGCTCGAGCACACCGACGACCCGAAACCAGCCGGCGTGCAGCCCCAGGACAAACCCGACCAAGTGCTGCAAAAAGACATGGTGGTGAATGTCGACATGCCCCACACGGAAATTGGCTGGGGTTCGGTGCACATGGAAGACACCGTCGTGATCACGAACAACGGCTGCCAACGACTCGCTTCAGCCGATTCCAGTTTGCGCATTATCGACTAAAGCATTCAGTCGATAACGCGATGGCGTGCCGGTCTGCAGCGATTTTGCACCCCACCACCAATTGCCTGTGTCCGGCCCGAGCGATACAGCTCGGAACGCACCAAGCGGCACTACCCGGGTGAGAAGGCCTGATCGACGAGCCGCTCCGCTTCGTCAGCCTGGTCGGTTAACGACCGGTAGACGGCAAGCTGACCCTCAGCACGCACGCGGTTGTGTTCGCTGCGGCTGGAAAACTTGTTCGGGTTCCACGCGAAATACGATTCTGTCAGCGCGTCCGCGCAAAAGCGGGCCGCCAATTCCAACATAACCATCCGGGTAGCCGACACAACACTCGATCGCTCTTCTGGTTCTATAAAGCCACTCGCCTCCGATGCGTAGCCGCTGATCGCCGTCGCGAACAGCTCCAGAGAAAACCGTGTCTGTGGTGTGTCTTCGCCGGCTTGGTTACACCATGACCGGAAGGCGTCGCCGA
>JAYZJE010000018.1:0-4546 GCA_036164895.1 Pseudomonadota bacterium | reverse complement strand
GCCCCGAATGTTGCGCCGGCGTACTCCGATTGGTTTGCGCATGCGCTGGTGTTCTGCATTTTGATGATCTGGTTCTCGGGCATTCTGCAGCGCAGCTACCGTTGGGCGATATTTGCAGGCCTGCTGCTGTTCGGCGCGTTGCTAGAGTTACTGCAATCCTTTATCGATTGGCGTAGTGGTGAGTTTCTCGATCTCGTGTTTAACACTATCGGGCTTCTTATTGGTTGGGTGTTGGTGCGTGCTGGAATGGCCGGTTGGGCCCAGCGCCTGGAGTCCGCGTGCTTTGGGGAAAGCTCGCCATGATGACGGAGTCCGATTCTGCTTCGGCTTGGCGTCCTTTGGCAGACCGCATGCGGCCACAGTCGGCCGACGAACTGGTCGGGCAAAGCCATCTGCTCGGTGCAGATAAACCGCTGTCTGGATTGCTGCGCGCAGATCCGCTGCATTCGGCAATCCTTTGGGGCCCCCCGGGCAGCGGCAAGACCACCGTGGCCCGACTGGTGGCGCGAACGGCTGAAGCGCACTTTATCGGGTTGTCGGCGGTCATGGCTGGGGTCAAGGATATTCGCGCCGCTGTCGAGCAGGCGCAGGCGGAAGCCAGCGGGCTGTTGCGCCGCGCGACGGTTTTGTTTCTTGACGAAGTGCATCGCTTTAACAAGGCACAGCAGGATGCGTTCCTGCCGTTCGTCGAAGATGGCACGCTCACGTTTATCGGTGCGACCACCGAGAACCCGTCCTTTGCATTAAATAATGCGTTGCTGTCCCGGGCTCGAACCTACGTATTGAAACCGCTTAGCAGTGACGATCTGGTTGTGTTACTGGAACGCACCTTAGTAGATTCCGAGCGTGGGCTGGGATCCCAGAATTTTCGGATCAATGCACAGAATCTCCAGCGACTAGCCGCAGCCGCGGACGGTGATGCTCGGCGTGCTCTAAACCTGTTGGAACTCGGTGCCGGGCTTACTGCGACTGATGGCGATACGGCTGTTGAGATCACCGACGCGATCGTCGCCGACGTGGTAGCCGGTGGGGTACGCCGGTTTGATCGGCAAGGCGATATTTTCTACGATCAAATTTCGGCCCTGCACAAGGCCGTGCGCGGGTCCGACCCGGATGCGGCTTTGTATTGGTTTGCTCGGATGCTCGATGGTGGTTGTGATCCGGAATATATCGCCCGGCGAGTGGTGCGGATGGCATCCGAAGACATCGGCAATGCCGATCCACGTGCGCTGCAAAGTGCGTTGGACGCATGGGCGGCGTATGAGCGGCTCGGCAGCCCAGAAGGGGAATTGGCGTTGGCGCAGGCGGTCGTGTATCTAGCTTGTGCGGCTAAGAGTAATGCTGTGTATCGGGCCCTGCAGGCGGCCCAGACCGATGCGGTGCAACTTGGTACGCTGGAGGTTCCACTGCATTTGCGCAACGCTCCGACTCGGTTGATGAAATCTTTGGGGCACGGCCGCGATTATCGTTATGCACACAATGAGAGTGATGCATTTGCGGCCGGCGAAAACTATTTCCCCGAAAAATTGCAAGGCCGACGTTATTATGAGCCGGTGGATCGCGGATTGGAGATTAAGATTGCCGAGAGGTTGGCGCGACTCAGGCAGGCTAATACCAAAAACCGCGGAGAGAGCTCTAGCGATCAGGAGCCAGACTAAGTCCATTTTGTCCCGCCGCTGAGTTGGGCAGTGTACACTCAGCGCCGCATAATCGTTGAGCACCGTCAGGCGAGGTCGTCCGAGATGCTGGATTCGAAACTGCTGCGAAATGAGTTTGACCGGGTGGCTGCCAATCTGGCTCGGCGGGGCATTGTCCTTGATCGTGCCAGCTACGAACAACCGGAAAGCCGCCGTAAAACTTTGCAGGTCCAGGCCGAAGAATTGCGGCAGCAACGCAATACCAAGTCAAAAGCCATCGGGAAGGCGAAAGCGGCGGGCGAGGACATCCAGCCTTTAGCCGATGCGGTGCGTTCGTTGGGAGATGAATTGAAAGCGGCCGAAACCGCGTTGACCGAGGTGCAGGGCGAACTGGATGCGCTACTGTTTGGGCTGCCGAACTTGCTGGATGACTCGGTGCCGGACGGAGCCGATGAATCCGCCAACACCGAAGTTCGGCGCTGGGGTGAACCGGAGGAGTTTGCCTTTGGGCCACGCGATCACGTCGACATTGGCACGGGCCTAGGTTTGCTGGACATGCAAGCTGCGGCCCGGGTGGCCGGCACTCGTTTTACTGTCATGCGCGGCGCGCTCGCGCAGCTGCACCGGGCGTTGATCCAGTTCATGCTCGATTTGCAGATCAACGAAAACGGTTACGAAGAGGTGTATACCCCGTATCTTGTTCACCGCGATTCGTTGATCGGTACCGGCCAGTTGCCGAGATTCGAGGAAGACCTGTTTGCGATTCACGGCGATCAGGAGCTTTTTCTGATTCCTACGGCAGAAGTGCCGTTGACCAACCTCGTGCGCGAAATGATTTTGCAGGATGCCGATCTGCCACTGAGACTGGTGGCACACACGCCATGTTTCCGGTCGGAGGCGGGTTCCTACGGCAAGGATACGCGCGGCCTGATTCGGCAGCATCAGTTCGAAAAAGTGGAACTGGTGCATGTGGTCCGTCCGGAAGAATCATACGCCGCATTGGAAGAACTGACGACGAATGCCGAAGCGGTGCTGCAGCGGCTGGAGCTCCCATACCGGGTCGTCACCTTGTCATCTGGCGACACCGGCTTTGCGGCGGCTAAAACCTACGATCTGGAAGTCTGGCTACCGGGCCAGGCCGGCTACCGTGAAATATCCTCGTGTAGCAATTGCGAGGCGTTCCAGGCGCGGCGGATGCAGGCGCGCTGGCGAAACCCTGCGACGAGCAAGCTCGAGCCGGTGCATACGCTGAATGGGTCGGGTGTGGCGGCTGGTCGTGCGCTGGTTGCGGTGCTGGAAAACCGGCAGCAGGCTGACGGTTCGGTGGTGATTCCGGAGGTCCTGCGCCCGTACATGCGGGGGCAGGAGTTGATTAAGCCAGCTTGAGGTTAGGGCTACCGGCGGTGGTTAACGATCAGTTACCGGCAGAGGGTTGAAACGGGCCACGAGACCGGCCCCTTGTCTCACAAACCTCTTGTTTCTCCGCATTGCCTCGGCCTCCAATTCGATGCGTCTTGGCTGAGCCAATAGTGCATTCCTTCAACGTTCATTGCACGGTAGGAATCGTATTTTAGAAGGTGAGCATAGTCGTCCATGGTCACGGTCTCCAGGATCTGTGACAAGTTCCTGCCGGCCTTTATTTCCGCAGCAACCCTTTTGCATAGCTCAACGCTATAGTCGTAAGTTTGTCGAACGGCCTGCTTTGGAAAGTGCACATAATGGCCTGGCGCTATGATGTCAAAATCCAGAGCTAAAATAGTCTCCAGGTCTGTCAACAACAAATCAAAATTATTCACATCTTTTACGATAAAACCACCGAAATAGCGCCACAATACGCGTCCGGCTGGAGCAACATCAACGGAAAAAATGATTCTTTCATCGGGGAATCGAACTAGGGTCGTATCATCAGTGTGACTGGCAGTAATATCCAGAAGCTCTACTTTTTTCGTGCCCAGGGATATTTCAGTACGGCCTCGGTAAGTTTTCGTGGGCAATATTTTCACCTGATCCCAGGGTGCGTACTTCCAGGTGTTGTCGTTTTGAATGTTGGCGGCCGTATTCTCTTGGGCATAAATTTCAAAAACAGTATCTAAAAACACCTCCGCTCCGACGGCATGGTCCCCATGGAAATGGCTGTAGACTATATATCTGACTGGGAGATCAAAGCGCTCCTTTAATTCATTTTTTAACCACTTCGAAGCCTCTACGTCAATCGGGTCTACAAGAATTATGCCTTCCTCAGTCACCATGAAAATTGAATTGAAAATAGACCCGTCACCCTTAATGTGTTCGATGCGATTATGTGAATAGTAGACGTCACCCTTAATGTGTTCGATCCAACGTTTTTGAAACTCTTGAGCTACCGCGTTAGTTGATATCAACGCTATTAAAAATACTTTTAACACTTGGACGCTTGTTGATGTTCGAGTGGTGTGCATTTCTAGGGTTCCTTAATGCCTATGAATAGAGAGCCGAAAGTTTTGGGCGCTGAAACAAGTCCCGTCGCGGCATGTCGGCCTGATCAGGTCTTTTACCGGCTCAAAGCGGCGTGTTCCGATTGCAACATGCCCTGAAGTGAGGTCATGTTTAGAATTCCATTCCGAATCCAGCGTACCAGGTACGTGGCGCTCCGATATTGGCCAGGACGCGACCGGTCGCGGTGATTGCAACGTTAGCGACGACGGCTTCGTCCTCGATGTTATTAACGCCAGCCACTAGATACCAGTTCTCGTCACCATCATCGAAACGAGCCTGGAGGCTAGACTTGGTGTGAGCATCTTGTTTCCCAACGTCAAGATTGAAGGCACGCGAGTAAACATCCGTTTGGTAGTAACTCTGCGCGCGTAACGTAAGTGAACCAATATTGCTGATGGGCCACGTATATTGTGCTCCTAGGTGTCCAGAAAAGT
>JAYZJE010000017.1:0-3109 GCA_036164895.1 Pseudomonadota bacterium | reverse complement strand
TCTTAGCCTTGTGGAGCACGAGTCCAACCAAGAATTTCATGGCTTGACTTTGCTATTGCCTAACCGTGGGCAGCAGCTGCAATCAGCCGATGTTTCGCTGCAGTCCCCATGCGTTTGATCGCTGATTCCCGCTGTTGCGCGGGTCCGCGGCCTGCAGCGTGCTCACTGTAAACCAGCTGAACCGGCCGCCTCGCGCGCGTGTATTTGGCCCCGTTACCCGCATTATGCTGGGTCAGGCGAGCGTTAAGATCCTTAGTGATTCCGGTATACAGACTTCGGTCGGCACATTGAACGATATAGACGTACCACATGACGGCTGGAGTCCTGATCCAAGTATGCACCCAGCTCACGGGAGCGGTGCTGCTTATCGCGACAACGATGAGTGAAACGTTATATGAAGTGACCGCCGATTGACAAGAGAATTTTGCAAACTATCCGGCCTAGATCAGTTGGGAGTTGCACTGCCTCGAAGCTTGAGGGCAATAGCACGCGCGGTAACCGTGTTGGTATCCGTCGTCGTTGCTCTATTTGCTGATGTTTAACCGTTGATGGTAAGACGCGGCCCGCTTAGGGCAGGTGGTGTTTACCGCAGATTGAGGCGCATCGACAGGTCGATAGCGCGTATATCCTTAGTTAGCGATCCCACCGAAATAAACTCCACCCCGGTTTCAGCAATGTCTCGGACGGTCTCCAGCGTGACGCCGCCGGACGCCTCTAGATGGACTTCGGGTGCGCGGGCATTTCGGGTTGCTACTGCCGCGCTGAGATCAGCAACGGAGAAGTTGTCCAGCAGGAGCCGGTCCGGTCCTGCGTCGAGGGCTTCCTCACACTGATGAAGGTGCTCGACTTCGACCTCGATGAGGGGACCAGACCCTTTTGCTTTTGCGGCCTCGACGGCCGGTTTGATGCCGCCGGCGACGGCAATGTGATTTTCTTTTATCAATATGTGGTCAAAGAGGCCGATGCGGTGATTTTCAGCGCCGCCGGTGGTTACCGCATATTTCTGTGCCAGGCGCAGGCCGGGAATAGTCTTGCGCGTGTCGAGTATGCGGACTGCCGTGCCGGCCACGGCGTCCGTGTAGGCGCGCGCCCGGGTGGCTACGGCCGACAGCAGTTGAAGAAAATTCAGTGCCGTTCGTTCACCGGTCAACACAGCCCTAGCGGGGCCGCGTACTTCGCAAACCACCTCGTCTACCCCAATAATTCCGCCGTCGGCAACGCGCCAGTCGATAACGACCCTGTGGTTCAGTTGATGAAACACCTCGTCAAACCAAGGCCGTCCGGAGATCGATGCCCGTTCCCGGGCAATCACCGCTGCTGAGGCCCGTCGATTCTTGGGCACTAGCCCGGCGGTTAGGTCCCCGTCGCCGACGTCCTCAGCCAGCGCTCGGCGTGCGTCGTCGGCGATACCTCGTGCAAATAATCCGGAAGGTGCTGCCGTGGACACTGAATATTTCTCGCCTACCTGAAAGGAAAAACCCGGTCGAGCCGGGTCTTTCAATCATACCGATGTTTTTAGAATCCGTGGTGGTTTACAGAAAAAATCCGTGATGTGCGCCGACCATGCTCATCATCATCGGGATCGACAGCGCCGTGTTGGTGCGCGATGCCATCAGCGCGATCGTTTTGGCTGTTCCGATCTGTTCGGCGGTTGCTTCGACGATGCCGAGAATCTTTTTCTGGTTTGGCCAGATCAGAATCCAGACATTAAACAACATGATGGTGCCTAACCAGGCGCCTACCCCAATGGTCAGTCCATAGGTGTCTCCCAGAGGACTCGTGGTGCCTAGGGCAAACGCATTCATGAACTCCTGTTTCTCGAGTAGGTAGATTGCACCGCTGAGCCAGGTGGCCAGGGCCGACCAACGAAACCACAGTAGCGCTCGAGGTGCCACATACTTTGATATACCGGCGCCTCCGGGACCGCCCTCGTCGGCTGCTGCTTCTCCCATGGCTGGGACCTGGACGAAATTGAAGTAATACAGCAGTCCGATCCAGGTAACACCGACCGCGACATGGATCAAAATAACAACTGCACCACTGTCAGCCATACCGATTTCTGTTGCAGCCAGCGCGATAATTGCGGCCAGCACAAGGCCGGAAATTAGCGTTCCAGTAATACTCTTAAGTGGATTCATGACGTTTTTACCCCAGTCTTGAAAATTCCCGAACAAGCCGCTGGCCAGCGCTATTCGCAGGAGCGCCAGCCCAGATGCTACTTAATCATAGTTTCCAAAGGAAGAATAGGCGAGCGCTCCACATATTTCAATCTGAACGTTGAGCTGGGGCTCGGATGCAAAGTACCCTTCAAAAAAGGCTTTTTTATGAATAGCAGAGCATTTCGTCCAATGTCCCCGTGCGTCAACATCTGTACGCTGGATGACGAGCAGGTGTGCATGGGCTGCCTGCGGCGGTTGGAGGAGATCATCGCTTGGCCCACGATGAGCGGCGAAGAGCAATGGGCGCTGATCGATGAGTTGCGCTATCGTTCCCCGGAGTATAGCCAAGGAGGTTAGCGACGCAACACGGCGTCGCTTGCGATACAATAATATTTTGACGAACTACAGTGGACAGAACACAGTGACGGTTAACGAACGTATCGAGCAACAACTGAGTGAATTTTCGATTCTGCTCTACATGAAGGGTACCCCGGATTTTCCCCAGTGCGGATTTTCGGCACAGGTTGTTAATGCACTAAAAGCATGCCGCAAGCGGTTTGCCTACGTGAATATTCTGGAAGAGCCCGAACTTCGCCAAGGGCTGAAGGATTACTCCGAATGGCCCACATTTCCGCAACTTTACGTCAACGGTGAGTTGCTAGGTGGATCAGATATCGCCACTCAGATGCACGAGTCGGGTGAGTTGCAGACATTGCTCGAGGAGGTCGATTAGCCTTTCGCGCGAGAAGATTGTTACGCCGATAATATTACTCTTTGTCCTTGTCATTAGAGGGCGTACTCAGCGCACTTTCGAACGTTGGTCTAAACCGGTTAACGATTTCACAGAACAGTTCCGCGGTTTGTTCCGCATCGTATGCGGCTGAATGCGCAGCATCGGCATCCCAATCTATTCCGGCCGCATCGGCGGCGCGTGCAAGCACAGTCTGACC
>JAYZJE010000016.1:0-5416 GCA_036164895.1 Pseudomonadota bacterium | reverse complement strand
TTACCTCACGCATGATGATCGCGTCGTTATGGCCAGCGAAGTGGGTGTGCTTGAGATTGCTCCTGCCAACGTCAAGGCCAAGGGCCGTCTCGAACCCGGCCGGATGTTTCTGATCGATTTCGAGCGGGGCAGGCTGATACCCGATGACGAGTTGAAAAATGAATTCGCCAGTCGTCGGCCATATGGTGAGTGGCTGGATCGTCAACGCATTGCGTTAAGAGATTTGCCGGTGGAGTCTCCGCCCGAGCGTTTCGATCGGACCAATTTACTGGCTCGGATGCAGGCTTTTGGATATACGACCGAAACCATGCAGTTCATGTTGATGCCGCTGGTCAGGGAATTGCGTGATCCGGTCGGTTCAATGGGTAACGACTCGGCACTCGCGGTGCTCAGCGACAAGCCGCGCATGCCTTACGACTATTTCAAGCAACTTTTTGCGCAGGTGACAAATCCACCGATCGATTCCATAAGGGAAGAGATCATCATGTCACTGCGGTGCTACATTGGGCCGGAACGCAACCTGCTGGAAACAACCGAGCAGCATTGCAACCGTCTGCGGCTTCGCTACCCGATCCTGACGAACGAGCAGCTGGCGTCGATAAAGTGTATGGATCATCGTGGCTGGAAGTCGCACACCATAGACGTCACGTTTGACCGGTCCGATGTGCCCGCCGGCCTCACCAAAGCACTGGATCGAATCTGTCATGAAGCCGAGCAGGCCATCGATGACGGTTACAGCATAGTGATTCTGTCGGACCGGGGCATCAGTAAGGACCGGGTTCCGGTCAGCCCGTTGCTTGCCTGTGGAGCAGTGCATCACCATTTGGTAAGTCAGGCGAAACGCACGCGTATCGGTATCGTGCTCGAGACCGGGGAAGCGCGTGAAGTGCACCATCACTGCCTGTTGGTTGGGTACGGGGCGGACGGGATCAACCCCTACCTCGCGTTCGAAGCGCTATGGCAAGCGCGTCAGGACGGCTTGCTTGGCGCATCTGCATTTCCTGACGACCGCAGTGTTGTTGCGGCTTACCGCAAAGGCGTGTCGAAAGGGATGCTAAAGGTGATGGCCAAGATGGGTATCTCGACACTGCATTCATATAAAGGCGCACAGATTTTCGAAGCATTGGGACTGGGCGACGAGATCATCAATCGCTGTTTTATGGGCACAGCCAGTCGCCTGCAGGGGGTTAACTTTGGGGTGCTGGAAAAGGAAGCGCGGCGACGGCATGCGCTGGGATATCCGGAACGGGAAGATGATAAATTGGCAGCATTACCTAACCCCGGCGAATTTCACTGGCGCAGCACCGGCGAACGGCATGCCTGGGACCCGGAGGCGATCTCTTCGCTGCAGGTTGCGGCCCGGACTTCCAACGCGGACGCCTACGGGCACTTTGCCGAGCATAATAACGATGCAGCGCGTGCCAACTGCACGCTGCGCGGTCTGTTGCGGCTGAAAGAAGGTGTGGCAGGTAAGCCGTTGCCGATTAAAAAGGTCGAACCTGCGAGCGAAATCGTCAAGCGCTTCTGCACCGGTGCAATGAGTTTTGGTTCTATCTCGACCGAAGCGCACGAAGCTTTGGCGGTTGCGATGAATCGCATTGGTGGTCGGAGTAACACCGGTGAGGGTGGAGAAGACCCAATACGATTTCAGCCGCTACCTTCCGGCGATTCCAGGCGTTCGGCCATCAAGCAGATCGCATCAGGGCGATTCGGCGTCACCATCTGGTACCTCACCAATGCTGATGAACTACAGATCAAAATGGCCCAAGGGGCGAAGCCGGGCGAAGGTGGTGAATTGCCAGGTCGCAAGGTCGATGAGAACATTGCACGAATTCGTTTTTCGACGCCCGGGGTTGGATTGATCAGCCCGCCACCCCACCACGACATCTATTCGATCGAGGATTTGGCGCAACTGATCCATGACCTCAAAAACTCGAATCCTTCGGCACGCGTCAGCGTCAAACTGGTATCTGAGGTCGGTGTTGGCACAATTGCGGCTGGTGTGGTCAAAGCGCATGCCGATCATGTCCTGATATCCGGCGAATCCGGTGGTACCGGAGCTTCACCATTAACGAGCATCAAACACGCCGGCCTGCCATGGGAACTGGGCATTGCCGAGACTCATCAGACGCTGGTGCTGAACGATTTACGCAGCCGGGTTGTGCTGCAGACCGATGGTGGGCTGAAGACCGGCCGCGACGTGGTCATAGCAGCGCTGCTCGGTGCCGAGGAAATGGGTTTCTCAACTGCTCCGTTGATCGCACTTGGCTGCATCATGATGCGCAAGTGTCACCTGAACACGTGTCCCGTGGGCATCGCGACACAAAACCCGGTTCTGAGGCAGAAATTCACCGGACTACCGGAACACGTCGTGAATTATCTGTTCATGGTGGCGGAAGAAGCACGGCAGATCATGGCAAGGCTCGGATTTCGCCGCATTGTCGACATGATCGGACGAACCGATGTACTTGAAGCACAAGAGGCTATTGATCATTGGAAAGCAGATGGTCTGGATCTGACCCCTATGCTCGAGCCGGTGATTAAACCGCACAAAAAAATTGATGTTCATTGCACTATCGAGCAGGACCACGGGCTGGAACTGGCGCTCGATAACAAGTTGCTGGAGCTCGCACGCCCTGCTTTGGATAAAGCCGAACAGGTTGAACTTGACTTGCCCATCGTGAATACGAATCGCACGG
This sequence comes from Pseudomonadota bacterium, assembly GCA_036164895.1. Lineage (GTDB taxonomy): Bacteria > Pseudomonadota > Gammaproteobacteria > Steroidobacterales > JAPUGB01. The sequence goes on along the minus strand of JAYZJE010000016.1, from coordinate 2,717 downwards.
TCGGAACGATTCTGAGCCACGAGCTGGTAAAAAAATGGGGTGAACGCGGAATTCCAGTCGACCGGATGCATATCAAGTTTTCCGGATCGGCCGGACAAAGCTTTGGCGCGTTCCTAGCCCGTGGTATTACGCTGGAGCTCGAGGGTGACAGCAATGACTACGTGGGCAAAGGGCTTTCCGGGGGGCGGATCATTATCTACCCACCGAAAGAAAGCACATTCGTTGCCGAGGAGCAGGTGTTGATCGGCAATGTTGCACTTTACGGGGCAACCGGGGGAAGGGCGTTTTTCCGTGGCCGCGCAGCCGAGCGCTTCTGCGTTCGAAACAGCGGTGCTCGTGCAGTCATCGAAGGCGTCGGCGACCATGCGTGCGAATACATGACTGGAGGACGTGCCGTTATTCTCGGCCCAACCGGGCGTAATTTCGCCGCCGGCATGTCCGGTGGCATCGCCTATGTTTGGAATCCTGCCGGTGATTTCAAGCCAAAATGCAATGATGGCACGGTCGACCTCGATCCCGTAGAGGCGGACGAAGACATCGCCGATTTGCGCGAGTTGATTGAACAGCACAGGAAATATACCGGTTCAATGGTTGCAGAACGCATTCTCAACGCCTGGCCAGAGGTGCTCGGGCAGTTCGTCAAGGTCATGCCGACTGATTACAAACGCGTACTTGACGAGCGCAGGAAACACGACGAAGAGATGGAGGGCACTCTCCACCACGACGAAGCAATTGTCATGTCGACGGTGGATGCAAGCCATGGGTAAGCCGAACGGTTGGAGTATCCGAAATTCTAAGCCGACCGGCTTCATGGAGTATCCAAAAAAGAATGTGCCTTACCGTAGCGCGATCCAGCGTTTGGGTGATTTCGAAGAAATCTTTACAGAACCGCATGAGGATCAGTTAAGAATCCAGGGTGTCCGTTGCATGGATTGTGGAGTTCCCTTTTGCATGTCAGATACCGGATGTCCCATCGATAACCTGATACCGGAGTGGAATGATCTGGTTTATAAGGGCCGTTGGCGTGAAGCGCTGGATCGCCTGCATGAAACCAATAACTTTCCCGAATTCACCGGCCGCACTTGTCCGGCCCCGTGCGAAGGGGCATGCGTGCTTGGCATCACTGATCCAGCTGTGACGATTAAAAATATTGAAAACGCGATCATTGATCGCGGATTTGCAGAAGGATGGGTCCGCCACGACCCACCGAATGCTCGCACTGGAAAAAAAATTGCCATTGTGGGCTCAGGACCGGCGGGTTTGGCAGCCGCTGATCAACTCAACAAAGTCGGTCATCAGGTCACGGTATACGAAAGAAATGATCGTATCGGGGGCCTGCTCATGTACGGAATACCGAACATGAAGCTCGCCAAGGATGTAGTTAATCGTCGAGTCGATCTAATGCGCGGAGCCGGGGTGGAATTCGTCACCGACGCAGACGTTGGGCGCAACGTTGACCCCATGAAGCTCGTGGCCGATTTCGACGCGTTGCTGTTGGCGACGGGCGCCACAATACCCCGCAATCTGCCGGTACCAGGAAGGCAGCTCGAGGGCGTGCATTTTGCGATGGATTTTCTTACGCTCAACACGAAGAGCTTGCTGAACAGCAACTTGGTAGATGAAAACTACATCAGCGCAAAGGGCAAGCACGTCATCGTCATCGGCGGAGGCGATACCGGCACGGATTGCATCGGCACAGCCATGCGACATCGATGCCGAAGCATGGTTAATCTAGAATTGCTGGTTCAACCGCCGGAAGAGCGTTCAAGTGATAATCCGTGGCCGCAGTGGCCGCTGATTTGGCAATCGGATTACGGTCATGAAGAGGCGAGAGCACAATTCGGCAGCGACCCACGCCAATACAGCGTTTTGACCAAGGAATTTGTAGACGACGGTCAGGGTGCAGTATCAGCGCTGCGAGTGGTTGCACTTGAGTGGACCAAAAATGACGGCAAGTTGAAGATGACGGAGGTCGAGGGCAGCGAGCGTTTATTAAAGGCAGATCTGGTTCTGCTGGCTATGGGTTTTCTCGGGCCGGAGTCTTATCTGGCTGATGCGCTGAACCTCGAACGGGACGAGCGATCGAACTACCGCGCCGATCACGGCACATTCATGACCAACATACCCGGAGTGTTCACCGCCGGCGATTGTCGGCGTGGCCAATCGCTGGTTGTCTGGGGTATCAACGAGGGGCGCGGCGCGGCACGCGCCATCGACGAATATTTGCAGGGTTCAAGTATGTTGCCCGCCCCCGGCATCAGGATGAGTATCTCGGCAAGCTGACTCGTCGCTCATCGCTTTTATGGGTGACGTACACCGTTATCGATCGTTGGCAAAAATGCGTTGGTGTTCAGTAAATGCCGATACCAGATATGCATCGCTGCGCCCCGCGCCACCATGAACGACATGAATGCCAGCCACAGCGCTTGATTGCCGGTGTCCCTGAAGATGTACCATACGGGTAGGAAGACCAGCAGGACGGACGCAGTCATTACGATTCGCATCTCCCGTGACCGCGTGGTGCCGACAAAGACACCGTCGTAAAAGAACGACCAGACAGAAATCAGCGGTGAGGCGATCAGCCACGGTAGATAGACACGCGCGGTTTCTTGGACAGATGGGATATTGGTTTGTAAATCGATAATCGCCGTACCTGCAATATAGTAGATGCCGGTGAATCCGGCCGCGCAAACTAATGACCACCTGAGCGTTCGCCA
>JAYZJE010000015.1:0-5639 GCA_036164895.1 Pseudomonadota bacterium | reverse complement strand
CACGTTATTCGGTGGGAATGTCTGGAGATCGCGAAACCGAACTGGAAAAAATTGACCTAGTCGAAGTTTTGGCGGGTAATCAGACTGCAGATGTGGTTTTGCAGCCCGGTGACAATTTGACCATTAAGGTTATCCCCAACTGGTGGGAGCAGTACGTTGTCACATTGCAAGGCGAGGTGCGCTTTCCAGGCAGCTATGCAGTTCGACCAGGCGAGACGCTAAGTTCGGCGGTAGAAAGAGCGGGCGGACTAACCGACCTAGCGTTTGTGCAGGGCTCCGTGTTCACCCGACAAACCCTGCGGGAGCGGGAAACCGAGCAGCTGGAGAATTTGGCACAGCGTCTCGAGGCGGATATTTCGGCGCTGGCCCTGCAAGTCACCCAAGCTGCAGCGGTTACTGGCGGCGTTGGACTGAGCCGTGGCGGCGGCGATGCAACCTCGGCGTTAAGCCTAGGCCAGTCGTTACTCGCGCAAATCCGCACAGCCGAACCGACCGGGCGACTGGTTATCGATCTACAGTCTGTGCTGGATAACCCCTACGATCCCAACGTGGACATCGCGCTGCGGCAAGGAGACCAGTTGTCGGTGCCACGTCGTGCCCAAGAGGTCACCGTGCTCGGCGAAGTCCAGTTTCCTACGTCGCATTTTTACAAACCTGGCATGAACAGATCCAACTATCTCGACTCCAGCGGCGGCTATACCATGCGCGCCGACAAGAGCCGCGTGTATGTAGTGCGGGCAAATGGCCAGGTCATCGGGGCGGGTGGATCACGATGGTTCTCCGGAAGGAAAGCGGGAATCGAACCTGGCGATACTATCGTGGTTCCATTGGATACTGACAGGGTCCCTGCCCTGATACAGTGGGCCGCCATTACGCAAGTGTTATTCAATCTGGGGCTGGCGGCTGCCGCAGTCAGTTCGTTCTGATTTCCCCAGTTTGCTCTGACTTTGCAACAAAAAATCTGACTGCCGCTTCCGCATGCGCGTCGCGAAATGCCATGCAGAGGCTAATCAGTTCAAGCCCAGCCTCAAGGTTTCGGGCGCTGCCGGTAAATTCGCCCAAATACGGACTGAACAGCGCTTCCAGTTCCGCTGCCTGTTGCGCGGAGCAAAGGCTTCTCGCGAAGCTAAGTGCTCCCTGCCCTTTTACCCGATCTGGCAGCTTAGGGATCAGTGCTTCGAAGTTCTGTTGCAACCATTGCCAGTTGGATGTTCCTGGTACAGCATCGAGGCTCCAATGGAGATACCACGACAGTTCACTGCTTTTCAACTGGTCACTCACCACCAGTTCTCGCACCGTATCGACCATTGATGCACTGCTGGCATGCGCCAAGGCAAATACGATGTCATTGCGCAGTTGCGGATCCGCGGTGTCTGGCAAAAAATCAATCAGCGATTCGATAACTTGTGGGTCGCTGTCCTGCACCGCAACGGCCAGCGCCACTGCCCGCAGGTCGGGATCGAGCTCGCCAGCTGGTAACTCCCCTCCGGCAAGCAGGAATTGCTCGGCAGCTGACACTAGAGCTCGGCGCAGCCCAGGTGCGCCGAGCTCTAGTGCCAAGAAATTTGTCAGATTACGGCGCAACAAATTCTGTTCCGCCAGGGTTTCCCAGACGCCATCCTGTTCTAATGCCCTGAGCAAGGGTAGGTAGATATCTACGGCATAGGCACGGGCGCGCGCCTGCAACGGCTCATCGAGTAGGTGCCGGAGCAAGCGCCGGTAGGTCGGAAACATTGCCGTTATGACCGACCGTTCGTGGGCCCGCGCAAACAGCGGCAGCACCTCCAGAAACGCATCCATCGACACACTGCCGGCCTCAAGACCGCCAAGCAGGCTATCCGCGAAGGAAATCCGCTCCCCGACAGTGAGCGCATCGTATGCCAACGCATACAGCCGAATGGTTTGCGACTCGGGAACTCGCCAACGATAGTAACCTGCGCCGCGTGCGTTAGGCATCAACCAAGCCGGACAGTTAAGTGTATCCAGTACAAACTCCTGCTCTGAATCCGTCAGCAACATGCACTGCTCGTTGCGTGTACCGTCATCGGCTTCAAATGCCAGGCAAACCGGCACCTGCCAACGACGTATCGGATCTGCGGTGGACCCCAGCGGCAAAAAACGCTCTTGGCTCAGATGTACGCTAACGTTTTCATCTAAACAGGTCAGTTCCGCGCCAACATAGGGCACACCCGATCGGTTCAGGAAACTTTGAAACGCCGAAGTAACTCCTTGCTGATCTCCAATTTCAACCTCCAGAGCTTCCATCAGGTCGAACACAGTTGCCGACCCGAAGGCGTGATTGCGCAGGTAGCGCCTGACGCCCTGCTGAAAAACATCAGCGCCAAGAAAGCCCTCCAGCATCGCAAGCACGGCTGCACCTTTCTGATACGTGATGGCATCGAACGCATTCTCGATGTCGTCAGAGGTTGCAACGGGCTCACGGATACGACGGGAACTGCTGAAACTGTCCTGCCCCATTGCACGGAATGAATTGGTCTGAATTTCCCGGTCAAAACCTAACTCGGGCCAGGTTCTATCGACCATCTTTGCTGCAATCCATGTAGCAAATGCCTCGTTCAACCAAACGTCATCCCACCATTCCATCGTCACTAGATTGCCAAACCACTGATGTGCGAGTTCATGGGCATGCAGATTGCTAAAGAATCGCAGCTGAGCTGTCGATGGCTGATCATCGAACAACAGTGCGGATTCTGTGTAGGTAATCAGGCCCGCGTTTTCCATGCCGCCCCATGCGAAATCCGGCACAGCCACAAGATCGAGTTTGTCAAAGGAATAAGGAATACCGAAATACTTTTCCAACTCATTCACCAACGCAGCCGTATTTTCGAGAGCGAAAGACATCTTTGCGCCCTGCCCGCGGGCGGCGATGCCTCGGAGCGGCAACGGTCGATCCCGGTATGCATTCGGCGGAATCGCTTGCTGCTTCACGACATCCAAAGGCCCAACGGCAAACGCAATCAAATACGTCGGCAACGGCTCCGTGGTCGCATAGGTAATCCGCTGCAATCCATTGCCAAGCGGCTCGATGTCGATTTCGCGCGTGTTACTCAGTGCCCGGTAGTGGTCACGCGTTGTGATTTGAATATCAAAGGGCGTCTTGAATGCCGGTTCATCGAAAGATGGCAACGCGCGGCGCGCATAGATCGTCTCGAACTGCGTAAACGCGTAGCTGTCATCACCGACAACAACGCGGTATAAACCGTTCAAGCCGTCACTAAACGGCGCGGTATACTCAAAGGTCAGCTTGAGCATCTGCGGCGCCAATTCGCCAGGCAATTGCAGATACCCAAGCCCATCAGTGTTGACGTCGTGAAATTTAACGGCAAACCGGCCGCCAGATTCAGTCAACACGTCGATGGCATCGAACGTCAGTTTCGACCCGTGCATCCAGATACGGTTTACGGACCTTTGAATCTGCACATCGATCTCAACATGGCCGGAAAAACGCGGCAGGTCTGGAACAATGTTTAGGCGGAGGCGGTAATGCCGCGGCACCACCGAGTGCGGCAGGCGGATCGGGATTTGTGCTGCCGCTGGCACTGCCAGTGTGCCGGCCGGGCGTCCCGGGTGCTGGCAGGCGGTTATCGCCACTGCGGCAATCAAAATTCCCGGAACCGAGTTCAGTCGGCGCCGCTGAGCGCTGGCTCTACCGTTCCCCGTCTTCATATTGCTAGCAATATTAGCAGGCAGCCCACTGCGGCCCTAACCAGGCAGTCGCATCGGCACGGGCCAGCAGACACTGTCGACGATAGGTCCAACAGTCAGTAATCGAAAGTGGCTAGAAACGCAGTGTCACGGTCAAGACATCGGAATAACTACCTAGCGCCGTATTCTGGACTGCTAATACACTACTCTAGGGAATGCAATTTTGCGTAACGGCACCGATCCTGCGTCGACGCGGTTCAATCGCTGGAGGTCAACTCAAGGTTGGCCGGTATCTTGGAAAACACGCTTTCGAACAGCTCTTCTTCGTAGGCCATATCTTCTTCGCTGATATTTGCCATATAGCTCCAGTTTTCTTCGGAAAACGTCGCCCGTGCCAAATCGGTGCTGCCATCGTGATGGCCCATGTTCGAAATAATGTAATCGGTATATGCCTTTGCCTCGGCTTCATATTCATCCAGTCCTTGCTTGCCTTGCGATTGCACAGCTTTGCCACCGGCCAGAAATTTTTTCAAATGCGCCTGGTTTCCTTTAAGGCGCCGATCCAGTTCCCCGAGAACCTGCTGATTTTCCGGATTGTCCATGTCGGCTTTTTCGCGCAACAAGTCACCCATGCGGACATCCTGTGTGTGCAGCCGCTCCATCGCCGCTTCGAAGTAAGCAGCGATGGCTAAGTAAAAAGGGATGTAAGCTTCGTCGCCCCGAGAGGTTTGTGTCACTGCCGCGGACAACGCCTCACGCACTTTACGCAAGCGGCGACGCTCGCCAGCAATTCGTTCACGCAGTTCCATGTTACCGTCTCCTGATGGCCTATCAAATATCCGACCCAGTTAGGCCGGCTTGAATTTGTATGTTTAAGCTACGCTCAAAGCAACGCTGGCACAAATTTCCAAGGATACTAACTGCACGACCTGAAACGGCCACGAACAAGCTGCGTCATGTATTTCCAGCCACGCTGTAACCAACCACCACCTTATGACATGATGAACGTGGGTCCAAACAGAAACCAATAGGCAATACCGATGAGCACCGCCCACCCTTGGCTGAGTGAATGGCCGTGGCCCAGCACACCCCTGCCCCACGAACAGTTGCAGGAGCGGATCGAACACCTGATGGCAATCGGCAATATGGGCGTGCTGGCGACGCAAGGCAACACGGGCCCGATTGCCAGCCCGATCGAATATCGGGCAGAAGGAATAACCCCTTACATGTACCCGCAGCCGGGCAGCCCGAAGCTTGCCGCCATAAAGCGCGTTCCATTGGTCTGTTTCGCAATTTATGCACCGCTGGGCAACTGGACCAGTTGCCGCAGTGCCCAGATTTTTGGTCAGGCCGTAATTCTCGAACCTGGTACCCCGAATTGGGACCATGCGCTGGAAATATTACCTTGGCAGGCTTCCGCCGCCGAACTAGGGCGTGACATCAACGTCAAACCGACGCATGCGCTACTGAAGATTGAACCTGAGCGAATCGTCTATACCGAACATTGGTTGCGCCGTGATGGCTACGCGCCCCGACATATCTGGCGCAGCACCTGATCGCTTACCATCGAGCAGCCTGCTGCGAGGTGGTTTTTTATAGCCCGTTCAAGGCCAATTCAAGCACCTGTTCTTCCATGTTGTCGGATATTTATCAATGTTACGTTTTGCAACAAATCGTTGCAGCGCTGAAAGGAAATGTGACCTGTGCGCCTCTATGATTCCAGCATCGGTAAACACCAGAGTGATTAAGGAGATGACAGATGCTGAACCGAACCCGCATGACAGAGTTGGACAAGCGCGATGAAATGATCATGACCCTGATCGCGATCATGATTCCACTGGTGACATTGCCAGCGATGGTCGGCTAATCGGCCGTCGATGACCTTCCCAGCGCGCCTAGATCCACATTTTTACTAAGAAGCGCTATCTGGCTGCCTACATCGAAACAGGCGCCGTCATTAACCTAATGGATCC
>JAYZJE010000014.1:0-4132 GCA_036164895.1 Pseudomonadota bacterium | reverse complement strand
AAACGTGCTCAATCGCATCTCAACCATATCCTCACGAAGAAAAGTTCCAAGCGCAAACGCCATCTTGGAGAAACTCAACAGGTTGCGGAGGGGGATCTCAAGAGCTTGAAGAAGTTGCTTCCGTACGCTTAGAGGTTATAAACGATGGCAAGAGTTAAACGAGGGGTGGTGGTAAAAGCCCGTCACAAACGGATCCTTAGCAAGGCCAAGGGTTACTATGGTGCCCGCCATAAGCTTTATCGCGTTGCCAAGCAGGCAGTCATTAAGGCCGGCCAATATGCGTACCGTGATCGGCGCCAGCGCAAGCGTCAGTTCCGCGCGTTGTGGATCACCCGCATTAATGCGGCAGCGAGAATTCATGGATTGTCCTATAGCCGCTTTGTCAATGGTTTAAAACAGGCGGACATAGAGATTGACCGCAAGGTCTTGGCGGACCTAGCGGTCCACGATGCCGAGGCGTTTGGCGCACTTGCAGAGCAAGCAAAGAGCAAACTGGGTGGCTCGTGACGAGGATAACGCAGCAGGCGCCAGCGTAACGTTTGGGTGGACTGGGTCTGTCCAGCCGCCAAACGGCTGTGAGATCTAAAGTTGACCGGGAGAGGCGAGGCCATGCATGACTTGGACGAGCTGATCAGCCGTGCCCAAGCGGATATTTCTGCCAGCCTTGACCTTGCCTCCTTGGACCAAGTTCGGGTCCGGTTTCTGGGCAAGAAAGGTGAACTGACCGTCCAACTTAAAGGCCTCGGATCGCTCCCGAAGGCTGAGCGGCCGGCTGCCGGTGAGGCAATCAATCAAGCTAAACAGGCGCTGCAGGATAGTTTCCAGCAGCGTCGCTCGGAACTAGAAAGCCAGCACCAGCAGGCGGAATTAGATGCGACGGCAGTTGATGTCAGCCTCGCTGGCCGAGGGCAAAGGCCGGGCGGATTGCACCCAGTTAGCGTGACGCTTGAGCGCATCGAGACGATCTTCCGTGGCGCTGGTTTTGCCGTGCATCAGGGGCCAGAAATAGAGGACGAATTTCATAATTTCACTGCGCTAAATATCCCTGCCGATCATCCTGCTAGGGCTATGCATGACACTTTTTATCTTCCGTCCGGAAAACTCCTGCGTACCCACACCTCGCCCGTTCAGATACGCGCCATGATGGAGCAGGGTGCGCCGATCCGCCTTATTGCTCCAGGCCGAGTTTACCGGTGTGATTCGGACATCACGCACACACCGATGTTTCACCAAGTCGAAGGACTGGTGCTAGATCGCGACGTGAGTTTTGCCAATCTCAAAGCGGCGTTGCATGAATTTGTCGAACGTTTTTTTGAACGCCAGGCTGAATTGCGTTTCCGGCCGTCCTATTTTCCCTTTACCGAGCCATCTGCGGAAGTCGATGTGCTTTCGGAATCTGGTGAATGGCTTGAGATTCTTGGTTGCGGGATGGTGCATCCCAATGTGCTGCAAACGGTGGGCATTGATCCGGAAGAGTTCACCGGTTATGCGTTTGGCATGGGCGTGGAACGGCTTGCTATGCTGCGCTACGGGGTTAACGATCTGCGCCTGTTTTTCGAAAACGACCTCCAGTTTTTGAGGCAGTTCGGGTAATGGGGATGAAGATCAGCGAAAAATGGCTGCGAGAGTGGGCTGACCCGGACGTTTCGACCCTGGAGCTCGCCGAGCAGCTGACCATGGCGGGGCGAGAGGTAGGCACGGTTGAGTCGTGTGGCACAGGACTGGACGGGGTTGTCGTGGGGCGAATTCTAACGGTGGAACCGCATCCCGATGCTGACAAGTTGTCGCTGTGTGAGGTTGACGTGGGCGCCAAGAAACCGCTGAGAATTGTGTGTGGCGCTCCCAATGTGCACGAGGGAGGTTTGTATGCTGCTGCGCTAGTGGGGACAAAACTTCTGGACGGGACCGAGATCAAACGCAGAAAGATTCGCGGAGCTATTTCCGAGGGAATGCTATGTTCAGCGTTGGAACTCAGCCTCGCTGAGGACTCAGATGGTATTTTTGAACTCAACAAGGACTGCGTGGAAGGCGCTGCGGTGCGCGACGTGTTGGGTCTGGATGATCAAGTTATCGATCTTGATCTGACACCGAATCGCGCGGATTGTTTTTGTGTGACTGGCGTGGCGCGCGAGGTTGCGGCGATTAACGCACTGGAATTCACGGAACCCGAAGCGCCGGCGGTTCAGCCTAGTCTAAAGGATACGTTTAACATAAGTCTGGTCGCCGAGAGCGCTTGTCCGCGATTCGCGGGACGCATCATTCGCAAGCTGAATATGAGTGCCAAGACGCCTGCATGGATGCAGGAGCGTCTGCGTTGCAGCGGTGTGCGTCCGATTCATCCGGTCGTCGACGTAACCAACTACGTGATGATGGAACTGGGGCAGCCGATGCACGGTTACGACCTGGCGCGTCTGAGCGATGGCATCGTTGTGCGGTATGCTGAACTCGGCGAAACGTTGGTACTGCTGGGTGGGCAGGAAATTCAACTAGCGGACAATTCACTGGTCATCGCTGACGCCAGCGGGCCGGTCGGTCTCGCCGGCATCATGGGTGGTGAGTCGACCGCGGTGTCGGGGCAAACCATCGACATTTTCCTCGAATCCGCATTTTTTGCCCCTTGGGCAATCGTCGGGCGGGCACGGTATTTTGGGTTGCATAGCGATGCATCATTGCGGTTTGAGCGTGGTGTCGATCCGGAACAGCAGGTTCGGGCCATCGAACGTGCAACCGAATTATTGTTGGCTATTGCCGGCGGAGAAGCAGGCCCGGTGGAAGAGGCCATCAGCAAGGAACATGCTCCGATTCGGCCCAAAGTGCCTTTAAGGCTAAAGCGACTTGCGCACGTGCTCGGGGTTGAAGTGCCCGCCGAACAAGTTAGAGAGATTTTAGAGCGGCTTAACATGGATATCTTTCCCTCGAACAACGATTGGCGAGTTCGTCCACCAGCAAACCGCTTCGATATCAACATTGAAGAGGACCTGATCGAAGAGGTCGTGCGTTTGTTTGGCTACGATCGGGTACCAGAAACACCTGGATATGCAACGATGCAGCTGTCGTCTGCCACTGAATCTAGGTTGCCGATCGCGCGGATTCGCACTGCGCTGGTTGACCGCGGTTATCAGGAGGCAATCACCTACAGTTTCGTGTCCCCGGGCTTGAACGAGCGAATGACTGGCTCGCCGCACCATCTGGAGTTAATCAACCCGATCTCTGCAGATCAGTCGGTGATGCGGGCATCATTGTGGCCAGGCTTGATTCAGGCCCTGACGATGAACTTGAACCGCCAGCAAACCCGGATGCGATTGTTCGAGTCAGGTATCAGGTTTATCTATCAAGATTCTGATATAATTGAAGAAGAATTAATAGCTGGACTCGCAACTGGGGACCGAACTCCCGAGCACTGGGAAGGGGCAGACAGCAGGGCAGACCTGTTTGACATAAAGGCGGATATCGAGGCTTTATTTGCCCTGACCGGTGCTGCCGATGAATTTTCCTTCACGGCAGCCAAGCATCCAGCACTTAGACCGGGACGGTCGACCCGAATCGACAGATCCGGGCAACAAGTGGGATGGCTCGGTGAACTGCATCCGGGGATCGTCGCAAATCTCGAATTTCAGCAAGCCCCACTGCTGTTCGAAATCAGTGCGGCGCCGGCTTTGGCAGCAAACAAGCCGGTATATTCTGAAATTTCTCGATTTCCGGGCGTGCGGCGCGATCTCGCCGTTGTAGTAGACCAGGCGGTTCCGGTTGCCGAGATCGAAGCCGCAGTCAGGGAAGTCGCAACTCCGCTGCTGCGAGAGCTGGCCATATTTGATGTGTATTCAGGTAAGGGTATCGACACTGGACGAAAGAGCGTTGGTTTAGGGTTGCTTTTGCAGAAAACATCACGCACTCTTACTGATGCGGAGGTTAGCGGTGTTATCGGCACCGTAACCGAGTGTCTCGCAGACAGGTTCGAAGCCAAAATTAGAGAATAACTAAATGGCGTTGACTAAAGCCGAGATGGCAGAAACCTTGTTCACTGAACTTGGCTTGAATAAACGCGAAGCACGCGAAGTTGTCGATTTATTTTTTGAGGATCTCAGAAGCGCTCTGGTTTTGGGTGAGCAGGTTAAGCTGTCCGGTTTTGGCA
>JAYZJE010000013.1:0-8852 GCA_036164895.1 Pseudomonadota bacterium | reverse complement strand
CCAATGTTCTGTAATTTAATATTACCGATAATTAATTTGAGTAATAAAGCGACTCAGGGGTTCCATTCCAATGACTGTGTTGGGCGCCGGGTAATTTCTCCATAATGGGGTATCTGCCGAATTATTGCGGAACAACATATGCCAGATACGTTGACAATCCGAAGCCATTTTGAACCGCCGGTGCTTCTTCGTGGACGCCACCTGCAATCAATGCTGGCGGGATGGCCACTTAGGCAGGTATTGGTAAGAAGGCAAGCCAAGGAATTTCTGGAAACTTCGACTGATGTCATCGTCGATTGCGGTGAAGGCGTGCGTTTGCTAGGTCATCGGACTCCGGCTGCAAACAGTGATTGTCGTTCACTTGTGGTTCTCATGCATGGTTGGGAAGGTAGCGCGGAGTCCATGTATATACTTTCCGTGGCCAGCCGGTTGTGGCGGGAGGGCTACGACGTTTTTCGTCTGAATCTTCGTGATCATGGTGATTCACATCACCTGAACGAAGAATTATTTCACTCCTGTCGTCTGCGGGAAGCAATCGGTGCCGTCTTATCGATACAGCAACAGGTGCCTAACGAGTCTTTAAATCTCGTTGGTTTCTCCCTAGGGGGGAATTTTGCGCTGAGGATTGCCGTGGACAGCCCGTCGGTGGGACTGAAGCTTAAGCGGGTAGTTGCAATTTGCCCCGTTCTTGATCCTGCGCAAACGCTCGACGCGCTTGAAAACGGCTGGTCGGGATATCAAAGTTATTTCATTAAAAAGTGGCACGAATCATTGATGAAAAAAATGCGTGCCTTTCCCGATCTATATAATTTTTCGAACTTGCCACATTTTAGCTCGCTGCGGGAAATGACAGATTATTTTATTACGACCTATACTGAGTTTCCGGATCTTGACACCTATCTACGAGGATATGCATTAACTGGGGCAAGGCTCTCGGAACTGGAAATTCTGTCCACAATGTTACTTGCCGAGGATGACCCGGTAATTCCGATCGCCGGACTTGACCGAATAGCAAGGGCGCCCAGCCTGACAGTTGAGCGAAGTACCTTTGGTGGCCATTGTGGATTCTTTGTGAATTACCGGATGCAGAGTTGGTTGGACGAATACGTTCTGTTTACCTTGGAACGCTAACTCCAGCGCAATCGCTCATTTTTGGTATCCGTAGCCTAGATGGCGAACGTTGGTCACGATGTCAATTTTCAGGTGGGCAACTCGTATCAATTCTCGCGGGCCAAGGTTGTATGGCTACGCTTCAACTAGAACCTCTATCGTTGAATGCGTTGAAAATAGAATTTCGTCGTCGCTTAGCCTGTTGCTAGCATAGCCCCGGGTCAATTATTGGGTTGAGCCCGAGCGGTAAATTGGCCTTTGCAATATACTAGTAAACCCGGCTGCACAATTGGGATTGGATCGCGTCGAACCAAGTCAGTCCAATTCCGACCAGACTGCACCTGACTGGTAACGGTCAGTTGCAAAACGTATGGTTGCAGGGGTTTGTTCGTTAACGTTAGCTATGTAATCTATGCAAGGCTCGAGCCATATTTGCGGATGTCGACACCATGCTCCGCTTGTTTTGGCCCGCTGCATGCTGATGAGCGTTTATAGAGCATGAGCCCGGGGTTTCAGAATCGCATTCGCAAGCTGTCGCAGGGCAACCTTGCCGCAGATTTACGTGGTGGTTCCCACGGGATCGAGAAGGAGAGCCTGCGAGTCAACCCGGATGGGTCCATAGCGACCACCGGTCATCCTCAGGCTCTGGGATCCGCTCTGACTAACCGTTACATCACCACCGATTACTCGGAGGCTTTACTCGAGTTCGTGACACCACCCGAGGATAGTACCTGGGGGGCGCTGCAGTTCCTCTGCGATATACATCAGTTCGTTCACGAGGTAATAGGCGACGAGTTGTTATGGGCTTTCAGTATGCCCTGCAACCTCCCCAAAGAGAGCGAAATTCCGCTGGCACGCTATGGTGATTCAAATATCGGGCAAATGAAAACGGTTTACCGGCGCGGACTTGGTTATCGGTATGGTCGGTACATGCAGGTAATCGCGGGATTGCATTTCAATTATTCGTTTCCCGATTCATTTTGGGAAACCTACAGTGAAATGGAGAAATGGACCGGTAATTTTGGTCAACTTAAATCCAACGCCTATTTTGGGCTCGTTCGAAATGTACGTCGATTGGATTGGCTATTGCTCTATCTATTCGGGGCATCACCAATCGTCTGCAAGAGTTTTATTGCTCGTAAGCAGGTCGACCTGGAGGAGCTTGATAGCAATACCTATTTCGGGCGATACGCCACCTCTTTGCGTATGAGTGACCTTGGCTATCAGAGCACGAATCAGGCTAGCCTGGAGGTATCAGCCAACAGTCTCGGGGCGTACGTTAGAGACCTTTCGGCAGCTATTAATAGCCCGAACCGGCAATACATGGATATAGGTCTCAAGCGTGATGGCATTTCCTTGCAGCTCAACGCCAATCAACTGCAAATAGAAAATGAGTACTACAGTACGATACGCCCGAAGCGCGTTGCCCGATCAGGCGAACGCGCGACTAAGGCCTTGCAGCGCGCTGGCGTTGAATATGTAGAGCTGCGCGCCCTGGATGTTAGTCCATTTGATCCAATCGGAATCAATCAATCGCAGGTCCGTTTCTTGGAGGCGTTTCTTATTTACTGTCAGCTGCTCGATAGTCCACCGATTGAGGAGAACGAGCAGCGCGACAACAAGTTTAATCAAGCAGCCACAGCCATGAGCGGTCGTAAACCACGCATCGAATTGAGGCGTAAGGGAGTATCGATCCCTTTGAAAACCTGGGCGCTGGAGGTTTGTGATCAAATGACCTCGGTCTGCGAGTTTCTAGACGGCAGCTCTGAGGGTGTTTATACAGGGGCGCTTAGGTCGCAGATGGCAGCAGTAGAAAATGTTAACCGAACACCGTCGGCTAGATTAATTGCTGAACTCGCCCAAACCGGACTGCCTTTTATACCGTTTGCACTGCAGGTCGCCCAGAATTATCGTGACTATTTTCTCGATTTAGCACCTGAGCACAATGGCCACCGTGCGCTGCTAATCTCGGAACAAGAGGAGTCGCTGCAGCGCCAGCGGGTTACGGAGGATTCCGATGATATTTCGTTTGATACATTCGTGGCCAATTATCTCGCATGAGGATTGCTGAAGAACCATTGGCGTATGTTGGGCGCAGACAGCGCGCAATTTTTGATTAACCTTGTTGATTCGGCTCGCCGCAAAAAATTAATTTTTTCCCGTTGCGGCATCTAACGCCTGCTGAGCGACCTGTTTGAAATCTTTGTTTTGGTCCCCGAGATCCTCGGGATCAAAAGAAACTCCCTGGGCAATCAGCTTCTTGCCGATCGTAAATTCGCGCGGCCTATTGACAGCGTCAACGGCTAATAATCGACCATTGGCAAGATAGAACGCGGCAAACGACTGAGATTCGGGATCACCGCGCAGGACCACTTGGTCATAGCCTTCTGCGAGGCCGACGATTTGCAGTTTCACATCGTACTGGTCCGACCAGAACCACGGCGGCTGGACAACAGGCGGGGGTTTGCCGCAGATGGTGGCAGCTGCAATTTTGGCTTGCTCCACGGCGCTGTGCACGGATTCGAGCCGCGCCCTGCGACCCAGCACAGCATTCGGGTGGTTGGTACAGTCGCCAGCGGCCAAAATGTGTGGATCCTCCGTTACGCAGGATTCATCTACGACGATTCCATTGTCACACGCCAGCCCCGTCCGCTCCGCTAGTTCCGTGCGCGGCTCGATACCGATACCTACGATCACGAGATCCGCTTCGAACCGCTCGCCTTCCTGACAGACAACGGCGCTTATCGATTTTCTGCCTGAGAAAGATTCAACCCGGTATCCGAATCTGAGATCGACGCCAGCCCGGCGGTGAAGGGCAGCAAAAAAATCCGATGTTGCCGGCCCCACCGCGCGCTGCATCGCCCGGTCTTCCATCTCAAGAACGGTCACGTTTATGTCCTGCGATACACTTACTGCCGCGACTTCGAGGCCAATGTAACCTGCACCGACAATAACGACGCGTGCTCCCGGGCGAAAACCTTGCCGTATACGCAACACATCTTTGATAGTGCGTAGATAGCTGATGCCGTCAAGATCACCGCCGGGTACGTCCATCTTGCGTACCTGACTGCCGGTAGTCAGCAACAGGGAGTCATAGTGAATACTCGTGCCATCGTCTAGCAACAGATTTTGTTCATTGCGATCGATGTTCTTCGCACGGGTTGACAAACGTAGGTCAATATCGTGATCTGCATAAAAATGCTGGGGCCTGAAGTACAGTCGATGCATTTCCAATTCACCAGCCAGGAACTTTTTTGACAGGGGTGGGCGCTGGTACGGCACGTGGGGCTCGTCGCCGACCAAGATAATATTGCCGGCGTAGCCGCCCTGTCTTAGCGAAGCAGCAGCTTGGCCGGCCGCATGTCCGGCACCCGCAATAACAGTGGTTTCCTTCATTAAGCTAATTTGGCTAAGCTGTGATCGCTGCTGTTATTTGTTTCACAAAGCAGTTCCCTGAGCAGCTACGCTTTTCTCGAGCCGATTATACTGGGGTTGTTCCGTGAGGCTCCCAGGTCATTGGCGTAAATTTCGACGGGATTTTCTTTTTGCACTAGTGTGATGAAGCACGGTGCTTTCAGCGAGCGGTGCGGTTGGTGCGCCATAACCGCCACCACCTGGCGTCTCGATCACTAGCATATCGCCGGCTTGAACTTTGATGCGTTCGGTTGAACCAAGTTTCACAATGGTGCCGTCGCGACGGTTGATATAATTTTTGCCCAGTTTACCAGGATAGCCGCCATCAGTCCCAAATGGCGCTATGCGCCGATGGTTGGAAAGAATTGCCACGCTCATCTCCTCGCGAAATTCTATCTTGCGTACTACACCGTTCCCACCGTGATGGGCGCCATGGCCTCCAGAGTTTCGTCGTACCGAAAATTCTTTGATCAATACCGGGTAACGCGCTTCTAATAATTCTGGATCGGTTAATCTAGTATTTGTCATGTGAGTCTGAACCGCATCGGTTCCATTGAATGTTCGGCCCGCTCCCGAGCCGCCGCCGATCGTCTCATAATACTGGTAGCTGTCGGTACCGAATGTGAGATTGTTCATGGTTCCTTGAGAAGCTGCGAGAATGCCGAGGGCACCGTATAGAGCATCGGTTACGGATTGAGATGTTTCCACATTACCGGCGACGACTGCCGCTGGGTATTCTGGATTCAGCAAACAACCCGGTGGAATGGTAACCTTCAGTGGTCTGCTGCAGCCAGCATTCAACGGGATATCGGACCCTACGAGGGTTCGGAAAACATACAGGACTGCTGCGCGGCATATCGAAGCAGGCGCATTGAAGTTGTCGCGGGACATTCGCGAGGTACCAGCAAAGTCGACGGTTGCAGAACGGCTTTTGGGGTCCAGCGTGATTTTGACCCTAATCCAATGGCCTGCGTCCAATTCATATTCAAACTCCCCCTCGTGCAATCGTTCGATTGCAGCGCGCACTGACTCTTCGGCGTTGTCCTGCAAATGCGACATATAGGCTTCCACGGTGTTGAGGCCGTAATGAGCTACCATCTCATGCAACATTTGTTTGCCGCGCTGGTTTGCCGCGACTTGTGCTTTCAGGTCGGCGATATTCTGCGACGGCTTGCGCGCAGGGTAAGCGCCTGCTTCGAACAATTGCCGCAACTGCCGTTCTTGAAACTGGCCATCGGTTACCAGCGGAATATTGTCGAGGAGCACGCCTTCCTCATAAATATGAACGCTGTCCGGAGGCATTGACCCTGGTGAGATTCCGCCCACGTCAGCGTGATGCGCCCGGGAAGCCAACAAAAACATGAGCGAGCGTTGATTTTCGTCGGGCACCGGGGTTATCACGGTAATGTCGGGTAAATGTGTGCCTCCGTTGTAGGGAGCGTTGGAGACAAATACATCGCCTGCCAGCAGCCGCTCTCGATTATTGCGCAGTATCGTCTGTACGCTGTCATCCATGGAGCCAAGGTGCACTGGCATATGTGGGGCATTGGCGACCAGTTCACCTTGCTGATTAAACAACGCGCATGAAAAATCAAGTCGCTCTTTGATATTGACTGAGTGTGCAGTGCTCTCTAGAACAACGCCCATTTGTTCCGCAATGTGCATGAAATGCTGACTGAACACCTCCAGCATAATTGGGTCAACCTCGGTGCTAACATTCTCGAATGTGGCTAACGACTTCGTTCTTGTGAGCAAAATCTGCAGATTGGCGCTAACCTCGACGGCCCAGCCCGGGTCGACGATGATTGTCCCGGTTGATTCAACGATGATCGCGGGCCCGGTCAGCGAAAAACCGGGCGACAGATCTGTGCGCTGAAACACCGGCGTTTGATGCCATTGTGTATTGAAAAACGCACTTACCTTGCTCTTACTGCGAGCAGTTTGGGCATTTTTTGAGGTTATGTTTGCGGCAAGAACGGGCGCTCCAGTTTCACCGGTTGCCTCAGCGCCTAGGGACTCGATAATTAAATCTGGGAACTGCGGAGAGAATCCGTAGCGCTGCTCATGCGTCAGATTAAATTGCTGCATGATGTCATCGTGCGTGCCCCAGGATATTGGTAAAGTTGTGTCGGTTCCGGTAACCCTCACATGCGCAATCGTTTGGGTGGCGATCTGGTTACTGTTTATGCCCTGCGATTCAACCTCGTCGACACATGCCGCTTCAAGTACGTTGACTACTGACTGAAGCTCCGTAGCGGCTGATTGGCTCAAGCGCTTTTCGACAGTCTGTTGGCGGTAGGCTCTAATTGGCGCAACGCCAATCCCGTATGCTGACAGCACGCCTGCGAGCGGATCGATCAATATGCTTTTTATGCGCAGCCGATCAGCAACCTGACAAGCGTGCTGACCACCCGCACCACCGAAGCAGCAGAGCGTAAATTGCCCCGGGTCATGACCACGCTGGACGGAGATCTTCTTGATTGCGTTTGCCATGTTTTCGACGGCAACCCGGACGAAGCCTTCGGCAACGCGGGCTGGCGACATGGCCTTATTTGTTTGACGCTGGATTTCATCGGCTAGCCGGTCAAACATATTGGAGACCTTCTCGCTATCGAGAGTTTGGTCGCTGTCCGGACCAAATACTTTAGGGAAATATTCCGGCAGAATTCGGCCCAGCAGGACATTTGCATCGGTGAGGGTCAGGGGACCTCCGCGACGATAACCGGCAGGCCCGGGATCGGCCGCCGCCGACTTCGGACCGACCTGAAAGCGCCCAGCTTCGAAGGCAAGAATTGAGCTTCCACCCGCTGCAATAGTGTGCACACGCAACATCGGAGAGCGGAGTTTTACCCCGGCGATCTCCGTGTGATTGACAAATTCATAGGTTTCAGAAAACAGTGAGACGTCGGTTGATGTGCCACCCATGTCGAAGCCGATAAGCTGTTGCAAACCGGCATGCTGGCCCCGGGCGACCATGCCAACGACACCGCCCGCAGGTCCGGACAGGACGCTGTCTTTGCCGCGAAACCGCCTTGCTTGGACTAACCCCCCATTGCTTTGCATGAAAAGAATCTGGTCACATTCGATGTGCGCCTTACCGAGCTCCCGCTGAAATTGCTGGACGTACTGTTGCAGCATGGGAGACAGGTATGCGTCGACGACGGTTGTATCGCCGCGGCTGACCAACTTCACCAACGGACCGACCTCGTGCGACATCGATATCTGCTCGAAACCCAGATCGGTGGCGATCTGTGCGACCTGTCGTTCATGATCGTTGAACCGGTAGGCATGCATAAAGCACACTGCTATGGATTGAATTCCCTGTGCTTGCAATTTCTGCATACCGAGCCGGATACTGTCACGGTCAAGTTTCGTCAGGATATTGCCGTTTGCATCTACGCGTTCATCTGCCTCGATGACAGTCGAATAGAGTGGTTTCGGCAGTTGAATGTCAAGAGCGAATATATTGGGACGCGTCTGATAGCCTATGAGCAATGCGTCGGCAAAACCCCGGGTAGTAATCAACGCGGTGGGTGAGCCTCCCCGCTCCAGTAATGCGTTAGTGGCTGCGGTCGTGCCTATCCTGATGGCGTCAATCTGCTGGGGAAAATCCTGTTGATTCAGAATTCTGCAAATACCCTCGACCGCAGCATCCGCATAGCGCTGTTCGTCGACGGACAGTAGCTTTTGGATGATGGTCGAGCCGGTGGGCGTAAGGCCGATGACATCAGTGAATGTTCCACCGCGATCAACCCAAAACTGCCAGGCATTATCGGCCATATGGAAATCTCATTAGAACAATTGGCAATTGATAAGCAGTGTGACTTTGCCCAGAAAGAAATTAACGATGGAACTGTACCTGAATCCGAAGGTGCCTCACAGCCAAGAAATAAAATCGCAGAGCGACTGACTATCCTGCAACAACTGCATGATCAGGGTCCCATAACTGACAAAAAATTTGAGGGTCGGCATACTGAAATCTTGTCGGCGATTTATCAGTTGCTCTCGTGATCGCCTGCCTGCTGCGGAGTTTGCCGCCAGCATTGCGGGTGAGCCCAGTCGCATTCTTGCTATCGATTTTGCATATGCTGCCAGACGGGCGAGAATGATGCAGGGATTCAACTGAAAGAGACATCATGAGTGAAACGCAGTGGCTAACATTCACACTGGCCGGCTACATCGTTGGAATGATCGCGATTGGCGTCTGGGCGTCGCGGCGTACTCGCAACCAGCAAGACTTTTTCCTCGCTGGCGGACGACTCGGGCCGTGGATAGCGGCATTGAGTGCTTCCGCCAGTTCCTCGTCTGCTTGGTTCCTGCTCGGGGTT
>JAYZJE010000012.1:0-3069 GCA_036164895.1 Pseudomonadota bacterium | reverse complement strand
ATACATACCAGTTAATTCGGTAGTTCAAGCTATGTGGACCGCCCGAGCATACACCGCTCGCGCCAGCAAAGTTCGATACTTACTGTAATCTAACAGCCCACCGCCAGCGTGATCAGCATTAGGAACCTTCAGAAATTAGGACATTAACTGTGACTGGCCAAACATTTTCATGCAGCGTATACGTCAGCGCGGGCAGCAATATCGAACCGGTTAAACATCTGCGTATGGCCTGCGCAGTGTTGACTGAAGTCTATGGGCCGTTGACGATATCGTCGGTGTATTGCAATCCGGCAGTTGGCTTTGTTGGCGACGATTTTCTAAACATGGTCGTTGGCTTCAACACCAATGCCTCACCGCAGTCGATCCACGATTTTCTGAAGCAGGTCAATCATCGGGCAGGCCGGCCGCTTAACGGGCCTGGTTACGTTTCACGAACCCTTGATCTAGATTTGCTGCTGTACGGCGATCGAGTTATTGAATCCGATGACGTGCGCGTGCCACACGAAGACATCAAAAACTATGGCTTTGTTCTAGGGCCTTTAGCTGAAATCGCGCCTGATCTTCGCCACCCCGCAAATGGTCACACGATAGCAGAGCTTTGGGACGCGTTTGACCACGATCGGCATCCGCTAACCCGGCTGGTGATTTCACCGCTTTGAGCGCAAATCTAAGAAAACAGTTATTCAGTTTTTCCGATAAGGCAGAAATCGGCCAGCAAGCAGGGCTATCCTGCGTGATATATCGCTAAAGGTTTGTCAGTTTTCCTTACTAAGCAGTCTTGAACAACGTCAGGGAAACTGACGAATCTTTTCCGTAATAGAATCAACTACCATCCAATGCTGCGTCCACCGTCAACGGCGATTATTTGCCCAGTAACGTAGTTCGCATCCCTGATTAAATACAACACGCAACTCGCAATGTCCTCCGGCTCGCCGGTGCGACCCAACGGGACCTGCTTCAGAATCGATTCTTCCAGTTGTTCCGTGATGCCGTCGTCCGGCCACAAGATCGCTCCCGGTGACACGCCGTTGACCCGTACATGGGGGGCTAGGTCTTTCGCCAGTGAGCGAGTCAGCATGGCTAGACCGGCCTTGGCGGGGCCATACACGGGATGATTGCGCAGCGGGCGCGTTGAGTGCACGTCGATCATGTTGACGATGACGCCGCTCGACTGTTTCAGGTACAGCGCCGCCGCCTGCGACAGAAATAAGGGTGCTTTCAGATTTGTGTTGACTAGGTCGTCCCATTGTTTTTCCGTCACTGTCTCCAGCGGCGTGGCGTAGAAGCGCGACGCATTATTTACCAGGATGTCTAGTCGCCCGGCATGATCGACGACCGCTTTGACCAGCTTCGGCAAGTCCGCAGTTTTGCGCAGGTCTGCCCGCAGCGCGATAGCCGAATCGGGCCGCTTCAAATTCAGTGCGGCAGCCAGCTCCTCTGCTGGTCCGGCGGATTGGCGATAATGGATCGCAATGCCGGCGCCATGGCGGTGCAAGCGCCGCACCACACATTCGCCGATACGCTTGGCCGCGCCGGTAATCAGCGCCCATTTGCCGCTTAAATCGTTCTGTTCGTAACCCAAGGTCCCTGACCGATGCCGCTGCAGAAGGCGTCTAAGATTACACTAACCGGTATGCCACACCAATTGCCGACACCATCACTGGAAGCACTGAGACATTGTGATGAACTAACGAGCCTGATCCGGCAACGGATTATGGATGCTGGTGGCTGGATTCGTTTCGGGGACTACATGGATCTAGCGCTGTATGCCTCGGGCTTGGGTTACTACAGTGCTGGATCACGCAAGTTCGGTGAGGGCGGTGATTTTGTTACCGCGCCGGAATTTTCATCTTTATTTTCCCGCTGTATCGCCACCCAGTGCGATGAGGTGCTCGCACAAATCGATCGCGGCGTGATCCTAGAGCTCGGTGCTGGTACCGGGCACATGGCGGCCGACATTCTTCTAGAACTTGAAGCTCGGGATGCGTTACCCGAGCGGTATTTGATTCTCGAGTTGAGCGCCGATCTGCGCGCACGTCAGCAGCAGACGCTGCAGCAACGCGTGCCGCAACTTGCCGAGCGGGTTGAATGGCAAGACGAACTGCCCAAGGAGCCGCAACCGGCGGTGGTACTCGCCAATGAAGTTATCGATGCGCTCCCGGTGGAGCGGTTTTCGATTACCGACGACGGGCTGATGGAGTTGGGGGTTTGCTGCGACGATTCGGGCTTTGGCTGGTTAGCGAGGCCCGCCGCTTGGGACCTGATTTCAGCTGTGGACGAACTTCAGGCGCAGCTGGGCGAGACGTTACCGGCGGGCCTGACATCCGAGATTCGTTTGCGGTTCCCAGCCTGGCTGGCCGAACTTGCGCGTTCATTACAATGGGGCATGCTGCTGTTTATCGATTACGGCCTGTCGCGACGCGAGTATTATCATCGGGCGCGCACTGCTGGCACGCTGCGTTGTCACTATAGGCATCGGGCTCATGATGACCCGTTTGCTTGGCCAGGCTTGCAGGACATCACGGCCTGGGTGGATTTCAGCCAAATCGCGAATGCTGCTGAGCGCGAGCATCTGCAGGTGTCTGGTTATACGACGCAAGCACAATTCCTGATTGCCGCTGGCTTGGATCGCCAACTCGAGCGTACCGTGAGCGCAGATTTAATAGCGCAAGTCCAGCGGGCAGGACAGGCGCGCCGGCTAGTTATGCCCGGCGAGATGGGCGAAACCTTCAAGGCTATGGCTCTGACTCGCGGCTCGGTAGATCCCCCTAGCGGGTTTGCCGGTAGAGATCTGCGAAGGGTGCTGTAAGCGTGCATTCCTTACAAACGCTAAAACCGACCTTCGCTTTTATCAGCTGCACCGCTACCGCTTGATCCGGAATCCTGTAATCTGCCTGACAATCGGTCGCGATAAACTGCGGGGAGGTAAGTGTGGATTGGATTGAGGCCGTTGTGTTGGCGCTGGTACAGGGACTAACCGAGTTTCTGCCTATTTCTAGTTCCGCACACCTTATATTGGTGCCACGTTTTCTAGGTTGGGCTGACCAAGGCCTGGCATTTGATGTGGCC
>JAYZJE010000011.1:0-7046 GCA_036164895.1 Pseudomonadota bacterium | reverse complement strand
GATATGCTGCCTGGGCCGACCGGCTCGAAAAATTTGACAAGTATGATCGCCTGGAGCCTGAAGTTCTCGATGCATTTAGGCTGCCGGCGGTGCAGGGTGGTACTGCACGCTTGGACAACACGGCATTTGCGGCCCAACAGTTGCCGGTGTTGCGCGAAAATTTGGTGCGACTCGTAAATGCAGGCGTACCCATTGTGCTCGGAACGGATACCGGTATTCCCGGGGTTCTGCCTGGCATCGCGCTCCAATTGGAACTCGTCATGCATGTCGATGCGGGACTCTCGTCCCGCCAGTCTCTCGATGCTGCCACCCGTAATGCGGCCGCAATGATGAACCAAGCGGGTGTGTTCGGTTCGATTGAGCCGGGCCAAGCTGCCGATATCCTGATACTCGATGCCAATCCTGTGGAAGACATCGGCAGTGTTCGTGATATTTATCGGGTAATTCATGCTGGCCGCGTTTATGAACCACAGCAAGCCTATTGAAACTGTCCCGAAACTTTCGCGGTTATTCAATGTGATTTAATTGGACCGGACAGTGCGGTGTACTATGATGAGGTTTTCGAGCCGGTGTCGGTGCAACCGTTGCTCGAGTGATGTAGCAGTCTTGGAGGGTTCTGATGCCAGAGAAAGCGGTATTCTGGTTAGGGGGTAAGCCCGGGCAAGCCGGTGCCCCGAAGAAAGGAATTGAACAGGAGCAGGAGTTCGCCGCAGCGATCCGGCAGACGTGCGAAACCAACGGATTTCAGGTTCGGGAATATGTGGCAGCCCAAGGGGCTTTCGGTAGCTGGCTCATGCAGTTGAGTAAGGATGGGGGAAGGCAACGCTTAGTCTGGAACGGCAAAGACGGCCAGTTACTGTTCGAGCAGGTACTGGAAACGGGTGGCTGGGAGCAATTGTGCGCGGGCGAAGTCGCTGCGCATGACCTGAATGGATTTATCACCGTCGTTCAGTCTATGTTGGCAACGGGTGTTGGCCAGAAAACTTGATCCTAGCTTTGGTTGCTGGTTAGGTTGAAGCGGGACTTCACGCCGATTCCACAGCGGCCATAAATTCACGGACCACCTTGACCGATTCATCGGTGCCGAGTTCGGGTGACGCAACCTTCGCAGGACCGAGCACCGTTATCCTGGTTTCAGGATGGTTGGTTTTGACACGCTCCATGTACGAAACAAAAAAGTCATCCTCAGCAGACATCACGAACATCGGGCACATGACCTTTGCCATCACCGCCGGGTAATTTTGTTCCCAAATTGCAGCGAATGCCTGGTCACGACCATGAATACTGCGCATCGCACTAGCAAATTCCCGGTGTACGAGTTCGGGGTCGAATTCAGCGAACAGACCACGTATCACCCGCCAAGTCTCGCCCAAATACCTGCCATCCGGGTCGGGCACGACTGCATTAGCCACCGTCTCGCGGAATTGTTCGCGTTCCTCCGGTGTCAGGTAGGCGACACCATTAAGCATTAACGAGCGTGACCGGTCGGTAAGCAATGCGGCAATTTCAGTCGCGAGATGTGTTCCTGTGTGATGGCCGAACAAATGAAAATCGTCGATATTCAAACTATCTATCGCTTCAATCAACCAGCTTCGATAATCCGTGACGGATGGCCACCCAACCGGATCGAATGAGCCACCAAATCCAGGCGTATCGAGCGCATAGATTGGGCGGTCGCCCATCATGTTGATCATCATCTGTTCAAACGTCACCGAACTGGCCGGGGTTCGATGCAGAAAAATCAATGGAATACCGTCTCCCGGAACATGTCGGTAGTGAATCTGGCCGGCGGCAATATCGACGTAAGCTTTCTTGATGACCATACAGTTGGTGGTTTTTAATGGCGTGAAATTAAAGCATATGGTTTGAAATGGCGAGTCGCAAACAAGCAGCGCGATTCGTGTTCATGTAACGGCGACTGCCGGTTAAATACCCATCATTCGGTCGCCAGAAATTGCCGAATGACAACAACGAGTTTATCCAAATGCTGATTAGTTTGCTCGGTTGACAGAAAATCGATCTTGAACAAACTGGGAGGCAGGTAAATTTGGTTGCTGAGCGTATATTTTAAAGAAGGCACTATAGTGTTGGAAAGCGATTCCAGGAATTGCCGCGGATGACCGGACAGCGTTGTCTTGCGTTTAGGCCTGTCCTTTGCACATCCAGAACATTAAGCCTTGCTCCTGTGCCAGCAATTGGCACATTTCAGCGATGCCAATGGTCAGCCGATTCGCGCGCCAGAATTTAGATTGGCCGACTCTGTCCAAATCGCCTCGACCGATTGCGGCGAGCCGCTGTTAGGCTTCGAGTCCGAGTTTAAGGATGGCGCTTCGAACCAATCCAGCTTGTCGTTAAATCGGACGACCTCACCGACCAGCAGCAATGCTGGTGTCGTAACCGCATGTTTCTTGGCCAGATCGGGCAGTTCCTTCAGAGTTCCACGGACAATCCTTTGCCGATTCGTGGTGCCATTCTCAATCAGCGCGGCCGGGCAGTCAGGTTGCCGTCCAGCCGCAATCAGCTGCCGGCTGGTATCTTCGAGTTGTCGGACACCCATGTAGACGGCCAGCGTGTGTTCGCCGCTTGCTAGGTTTACCCAGTCTGGTGCCGCTTCGCCGGTTGCGTTTTCAGCCGTAACTAGAACCACTGCTTTTGACAGGCCCCGAAACGTCAGCGGGATGCCCGCGTAAGCCGCGCATCCAATCGCAGCAGTAATACCAGGCACGACCTGATAAGGCATCCCTGCTGCTGCCAGCGCTGTCGCTTCCTCACCGCCGCGGCTGAACACAAACGGATCCCCGCCTTTAAGGCGGCAGACTCTATTGCCCTGTTCAACTAGCTTGACCAGTAGTGTGTTGATCCCATCCTGGCTTATTGATGGTGCTGACCCCGATTTTCCGACCGGGATCAAGTCTGCGTCGCGCCGCGCTAAATCCAACAGGGCTGGCGACACTAGACGATCGTGCATAACCACATCGGCTTGTTGCAGTAAGCGCCAGCCGGCGACCGTGATGAGCCCCGGGTCGCCCGGGCCAGCTCCGACGAGATAAGCAATCCCTGGTCGACTTTCTGCCCGCGATGGATCAACTGCTAGCGCGCGCACCATTGCACGATCCGCGTCCACGGTTCGACCGGCCAGGAGGTAGTCGCTGGCTGTGCCGTCGAGCGCGGTTTGCCAGAAGCGCCGTCGCGCCCGAGGTGTGGGTAATCTCGCTCGTACGGTGTCGCGCCATACCCCGGCCCAGCGTGCTACAGCACCCAGCCGCGCTGGCAACAGGGCTTCAATTTTTTGTCTGATCAATGTCGTTAGTGTCGGCGAATGTCCTCCACTGGAAATCGCTATGGTCATTGGGTCGCGGTCGATAATACCGGGAACAATAAAACTGGAATGCTTGCGATCATCGACCACGTTGCAGAACCGAAAATTTGCTGCTGCCGTTTCGGCAACCGCTCGGTTCACCGCCGCATCTGAAGTTGCGGCAATGATTAACAGATGGTCGTTCACGAGTTCAGGAACGAACGCTCCGACGGTTGCAGTAATTTTTCCGGTTTTGGTCAATTCGAGAAGGTACGGGTTCAGCGATCTTGCGTTTACGGTGATCTTGGCCCCGGCTCGAAGCAACTGCCTAACTTTGCGACCGGCCACGCGACCGCCACCTACGACTAGGCAGGGGCGGTCAGTCAAGTCGGCAAAAAGGGGAAAATAGTCCACGTTTCAATTTTAGCGCTGCAGTTCGGGTACGATACTCACATCGCAACTCACGAAAAAATAATAAATTTATCTGCAATTATTCCGATAGGTTATATATAGTAGACGCTTGTGTGGTCGGCTTGATACCGCTATGTAACCAATGGTTATATAATGGCCGCCGGCCAAAAATCAGCCGGCCTCAACCCTGGCAGCAGATTGTGCGATCAACCGATGCCGCCGCGACCCAGCCAAATGCCGAGCGCAGTACATGATCAGGCGGCGTGATTATCTGCTTGCTGCACCGAAGGGTAGCGGATTTTCGGGCGCCCTAAGGTAGTAAAAATGACCCTGCAACAACTCAGATACCTACTTGGTATTGCAGACAGCGGCCTTAATATTACGGCCGCCGCTGAACGCCTGTTTACGAGTCAGCCAGGTATCAGCAAACAATTGAAACTGCTCGAGCAGGAACTCGGAATACAGTTATTTGCCCGTAAGGGTAAGTCTCTCGCAGCGATCACGCCCGGTGGGCACGAAGTCATTGCCCGGTCCCGCAGAATCCTGCGGGAGGTCGAAAATATTCGCAGTCTGGCAAGTAACCTTTCGGAAGAGCAGGAAGGAACCTTGTCAATTGCGACTACACATACCCAGGCTCGCTATGTTTTGCCCGACGTGATCAAAATCTTCCGTAGCCGTTACCCGCAGGTCAATCTTGAACTACACCAGGGTACGTCAGAGCAAATCGTGGAATTAGTGGCAGCCCATCGGGTGGATTTTGCGATCGCCACTGGTTCCCGCAAGTTGTTTCCCGAGCTAGTCCTGCTGCCCTGTTACGAGTGGGATCGGATCGTGTTAGTCCCCAAGGATCATCCGCTCGCGCAGCGGCGACAGCGCCTTGATCTTGAGACGCTAGCTACCTACCCTCTGGTGACCTACGTGTTTAGCCTGACCGGTGAATCGTCTTTCAAGCAGGCTTTTGCGGCAAAGGGGCTGGAACCCGACGTGGTATTCACCGCTCGCGATGCAGACATCATCAAGACCTACGTGCGCATGGGCATGGGCGTCGGCGTCGTAGCGGCTATGGCGTGGGAGTGCCGGGACAAAACCGACTTGGTCGCGCTCAATGCCAGCGGTCTGCTTCCTCGCGTCACGACTTGGATCGGATTCAAGCGTGATACGGTTTTGCGGGGTTATATGGTCGACTTCGCTGCGTTATTTGCTTCCCATCTTTCTCCCGAATTGACCCAGCAGGCTGCCAGTTTGGAGAGCCAGGCCGACGTTGACGACCTGTTCGAGGGTGTCTCGTTGAGTTTACGCGGTGGATGTGACGATGAATTCGGTGGCACCGCCTGACGCCCTGCCACGGTCAGCCCCAGAACGCAAAATTCAGTTCAGACCGTCGACGGGTCAATTTCGTGCAGGCCGCACTCGCGTGTCAATCCGAAGAATCGGGTTTCTTCGACATGATTCACGTCTTTCAGTGATTGCGTCGTATGGACATCGCCAATGGACACATAACCTTTTTCCCACAGCGGGTGATACGGAAGGTCGTTTTGTGTCAGGTACCGGTAAATGTCGCGGTCTTTCCAGTCTGCGATTGGGTACACTTTCCAGCGATCGCCTGACCAACTCACAAACGGAACGGCAGCCCGGGATCTAGCTTGTTCCCGTCTTAGGCCGGCTAACCATGTTCCGGCTCTCAATTTACGCAGTGCCCGTTCCATCGGTTCAACCTTATTGTCACGGTTGTAGGCAGCCAAACCCCCGACACCTTGGTTCCAGCGCTTGTTGTAGCGGGCTTCTTGCCAGGCCGGGCTTATCTTGCTGCGATATACGTTCAGATTGAGGTCGAGGTGCTCGGTAAGCTGATCGACAAATTTGTAGGTCTCCGGAAACAAATAGCCGGTGTCGATGAAAATGACCGGTATGCTAGGCTGATAGCGGGTCACCATGTGCAAGGATACGGCAGCTTGGGCACCGAAACTGGAACTCAGCACATGTTGGCCGGGAAGATGTTCGAGAGCCCAGGCGACGCGTTCTTCGGCCTTCATGGTCGCAAAGGCACGGTTGCAGTGAGCCAACGCGGCCTGGCGTGATTCCTTTTCGTCATAAGCAACACCTTCGGTAGCATCAAGCGACTCGCAGCGGCCATTTGCTTCGTTGAATTGCTGTTTGATGTTCAGGTTTCGCATATGATCGTTATTCACTGGGCGTTCCCGTCGTTGTGCGGCTCGCCTCTTCGCAGAGCGGTGAAGATATAGAGATAGCGGCGGGGTGTGAACGTAATAGTTGTTATCGCGGTATAACCGGAAATTATATAAGTGACGGTCAGACTGACACAGGTTAATGGACGGCAGTCGATCCTGGCCGGTATTGCTTTTATGGTGCTTGGTGTATTGCTGATGACTGGTATGGATGTCGCGGCCAAATGGTTGTTGGACGCGTACTCGCTGAGCCAGCTTGTGTTCCTGCGCTGCGTGTTCTCGATGCTAGTTATTGGCCTGTTTGTTTTCGTTCAGAGTGGTCGCCGGGCCTTGTATACACGGCGCCCCGGTTGGCATTTGCTGCGCTCGATCCTAATGGCGTTATCCACGTTTTCGTTTTTTCAGGCGCTTCATTTAATGCCGCTCGCAAACGTTGTGACAATCGCGTTCGCCGCGCCGGTGATCGTTACCGCACTTTCCGGCCCACTGCTGGGGGAGCGAGTCGGTGTCTGGCGCTGGTCGGCAGTCAGCGTCGGCTTCATCGGCGTCATCATCGTCGTGCGGCCGGGAACCGGGTTGATTGGTTCAGGAGCGCTGTTAGCGGTGTTCGGCACGTTCATGTGGGCCGGGTTGTCGTTGACGGCGCGCAAACTCAGCGCGTCTGAGTCTACCGCTGCGCTTAGCCTTTATCTATTTCCGTTGCCGTTGTTGATCGCAGCTTTTGGCATTGTCGATAGCTGGGTGGCGCCGACCGGGCAAGCGTGGCTGCTGTTTTTCGCCTGTGGAACCTTCGGTGGCTTGGCATTTGTCGCAGTCAATGCGGCTTTTCGACGCGCACCGGCAGCGGTTGTTGTGCCGTTTGAATACACCGGCCTTATCTGGGCGAGTGTGGCCGGGGTATTGATATGGCAGGAGTTGCCTGGTTTTACAACACTACTTGGGGCCGCCGTCATCGTCTCCAGCGGACTGTTCATCCTTTACCGTGAGACCCGAACAATGTCGCCAGGGCGCGTGCAGGCAGATTTCGTCGTGCAGGAAGTCGTGGCGTTGGAGGACGAACACTAGCGAGAGATTTACCCAGTTTGCGGTTCCAGCAAAATGACAGTTTTCCGTTACATGGTTGCCGCTGGTCAAGAATCGTATCGACAGAG
>JAYZJE010000010.1:0-5202 GCA_036164895.1 Pseudomonadota bacterium | reverse complement strand
GGCCGTTCTGCAACGAATACTTACAACTGGGCAGCCGGCAGTCAGTCTGAAGGCAGTTAAACACCCGTTATGTTCCACGATAAAAGCCCCGCCCTGATGGCGGGGTTTTTGTTTGTTGATTCCTCGCCCGCAAGGGGCGCTCCGCTTCTGCGTTTGTCCAAGTAATCTGCCACCGCTGCATCATGTGAAGGGGTGCTTCAAGATAAGTGGTTCGGTTACAGGCACCACCGTTAGCTGACATTGCACTGGTTGTTCAGTAACCGGCAGTAGTAGGCCCTTACAAAACACGTATTCGCGTTACAGGGAACTTGCGTTCAACCGCAGGGTAGGCAGAATACGCGACCCATGCCTTCGATAAGATCCATCATGGCCCGGTTGCGGTTGGATTTAGTCCAGGCCTTTGACCGTGACGTGCTAGTCCACTCGCGCCTGGTGCTGTTTTTAATTGCGCTCGTAACGGGCGTTAGCCTGTGGTTTGCGCAGGATTTCGCGCTCGATGCTTCGTCCGACTCCCTGTTGCTCGAAAACGACCAGGATTTGCGTTACTACCGCGGCATCAGCGCCCGTTACGGCGATGAAGCTTATCTGGTGATTACCTACACGGCGCGCAAAGACCTGTTTGAGCCCGAGACGCTGAACGATATCGAGGCCTTACGCGATGAAGTGGCGGCGATGAAGCGTGTCGAGCGGGTGATTACGATGCTGGATGTGCCGCTGATCAACAGTCCACGTACCACCCTCACGAAGCTGCAGAAAAGCGTTCCGAATTTACGGAGCGACGGAACCGACCTGGAACTGGCCCGCGCCGAACTGCGGGACAGCCCGCTGTGGAGCGAACTCATCATGAGCCGGGACGCTGGCACCACTGCCCTGTTGGTGCGCTTCAAAATCGACGAATTGTATGAGGGGTTGCTGACGGAGCGTGATCGCATTCGCGAAAAGAGGCTTGCTGACGATCTTTCGGACGAGGAATTGAACTCTTTATCGATTTTGTCTGCGCGCATCAAGGACCTTCGATTGTTGCGGATGGATGAGCAAGCAGCCGATATTGCCGAGATTCGTTCGATTATGGACCGTCACCGAACCCTGGGGGACCTATATCTTGGCGGTCTGCCGATGATCGTCACTGACATGATTTCGTTCATTGAACGTGACGTCGTCATGTTCGGCACCAGCATCCTCATCTTTCTGGTTGTGTTGCTGATTGCGATTTTTCATCGGCCACGCTGGGTAATCGTGTCGTTCCTTTGCTCGTTGGTTTCGATCGTGTTCATGGCAGGTTATCTCGGGCTGGTCCAGTGGCGGGTAACCGTCGTATCCGCGAATTTTGTCGCGTTGCTGTTGATATTCAGCTTGTCGCTGACGGTTCACTTGATCGTTCGTTATCAGGAACTCCACCTTCAACATCCAGAATCCGGACAGGAATGGCTGGTCCGTGAAACCATCCGCGATAAGTATCGGCCCTGCCTGTATACGGTTCTAACAACAATGGTTGGTTTTGGGTCGCTGCTGTTCAGTGGCATACGCCCGGTGATCGACTTTGGGTGGATGATGGTCATGGGTATGCTGGTAGTTTTGGTCGCCTCGTTCTTGATATTTCCGGCTTTTCTGATGCTGTTTACTCCAGGCGAGCCACAGCGCCGGCGTGACTACACCGGCCGGATTACCGGCTTTTTCGCGACTCTGGTTGAACGTGCACGCCTGAAGGTGCTGTTGACCTTCGGCGTTATTTTTACGCTCAGTGTCGGCGGCATTATGTCGCTGGAGGTCGAGAATCGTTTTATCGATTATTTCAAGGAGTCCACCGAGATTTACCAGGGCATGCAGGTGATCGATCGGAAATTGGGTGGCACAACCCCACTGGACATTATTCTGGATGCGGATCCATCGTTTTTCGACGAGCAGCAGGAGGAATTGTTCGCCAGCGAAGACCCGGACGACGAGTTTGGCGATTTGGACGATCAGTTTTTCGATGAATTTGAGCCGGACGCCGCGGGGTCAGATGATCTGGGCGCTACGAGTTATTGGTACAACACATTCCAGCTCAGCAGGATTGAAAAGGTGCACGATTATCTGGAGAGCTTGCCGGAAATCGGTAAAGTTTTATCGATGGCAACGGCGGTGCAAACGCTGCAGGTCCTGAATCAGGATGAAACGCCGGGAACCTTCTTTCTGTCCATTCTTTACAAACGCTTGCCGGTGGATATTAAGGAAAGCCTGTTTGATCCCTACATGTCGAGAGACGGCAACCAGGTTCGCCTATCGGCTCGGGTGTTTGAAACCGATCAAGGATTGCGGCGTAAAGAGTTGCTGGACAAGATTGAACGCGAATTGGTCGAAGTGCAGGGGTTCCGACCTGATCAGGTAAACGTTACCGGTATGCTGGTGCTATATAACAACATGCTGCAGAGCCTGTTTCGATCACAAGCTTTAACCATCGCAGCGGTTTTCCTTGGAATTATGGCCATGTTTTTGGTGCTGTTCCGTTCGTTGAAGATTGCTTTTATTGCGATGTTGCCGGCGATGCTGGCCGCGGGAGCGGTGCTCGGCACCATGGGGTGGTTCGGCATTACCCTCGATATCATGACTATTACGATTGCGGCAATCAGCATTGGTGTCGGAGTAGACCACTCGATTCACTACGTGCACCGCTTCAGGGCAGAGCTGGCAGTCGACGGTGATTACATGGGCGCGATCCGGCGCTGTCACGGCAGCATCGGTCGGGCGATCTACTACACGTCGATCATCATTATTGCCGGGTTTTCAATCCTGGCGTTATCGAACTTCATTCCAACAATCTATTTTGGATTGTTCACCGGGTTCGCGATGGCAGTTGCACTGATCGCAAACCTGACCCTGTTGCCGGTGCTGCTAAGGCTTATGCGCGCCAAATAGGCTAGATTATGTGGTCGTATTTTTCTTCGCGCTTGCTCGACTCATGCGTTCCGTTTGACACGTCGTTGCAGGTTTGAAATCAATTCTGCGTCGCCCCGATCCGGCCGGGTTTTGAATCAATAGACCGGATGCTAGGCTGGCGCCGTTGCGTCGCGCGCCAGCCAGATGGCAACGGCAGTCAACCCCATGGCAAGCACGGCAATGATCGTGATCCCTGGCGCCGCCAGTTCACCCAGCGCAAACGGGCCCCACAAATACTGCGAGACGGGAAACAACACGTTCATGACAACGTGCATGACGATCACCGGAACGATCGACTGCGCTATCCACGCCGTATAGCCAAAGCCGATATTCATCGCTATCAGGTAGATCCATTGTGTGCTGATGTCGGTGGGGGAGCCATAATGGGACAGCGTGTTGATCACGGCCAGGATCAGCAGCGTCGGCCATAGTGGCAGTATGGTCTCCAAACGGGTCTGCATGATGCCGCGATACGAGATCTCGGCCAGCACCGCGGCGAAGAACGGAACCAGTAGCAGGTAGACCCAGCCGTAAACGGTTGATACGCCCTCGGGCGCCGGTGGCGCCGCCAACGTCACGCCGTGATAAACGCCCTCAAGTCCCTTGATGCATTTTGCGGCAAGCATCGCGATGAAGCTGAATGCATAGACCCGAACCCACGGAACATTGGCCGGCACGGTGAGGCGGATGTTCCAGCGGCGGTTGACTAACCAGGCAGCACCGACAATCAGTGCCAGCGCTGGAATCGGAAACCAGGGCACCGCCGGTGAAGTGCCGGCATTCAAAAAGACCAGGTACATGCTGGCCCCCATCAGCAGGTTGAAAAACACCAAGCCACCCAAAATTGCGGCCACTATGGTCAGTAATGTTTTACCGTTCATGATTTTCCCTCTTTGCGGCTCAACGCAGGCTTGTATCGTTCTGTGACGCGGACTCGGTAAGAGTACATCGACGCACCGACTGTTCGACAAATCATTGCGATTTACTGGGGCCGGCTGCGCCGGCATTAAACCGCACGTAAATCGCCCAGATCAAAATAATGCCGTTGATGATGCCCATCTGCACGTACGGGCCGCCGGGCATCCAGTTATCGAATAGCCGGCCACCGAGCATCGTTGCAAGCAGTATGCCCATTGCGCCGGACACCGCGCACATCCCGAGTACCGCGCCACGAATTGCCGTCGGCGCGCTCTGACCGGCCAGCGCGTTGCCGGCGATCATTGTGCTGCTTTCGCCCATGCCCAGCACGATCGCGGGGATAATGGCAGAGTTGTCGAACGGGTCGTCGACAAAGCCAAAGCTTGAGTAACCGATCGCCGCCAATGTGAAAGCGATGATGACGCCGGTGACCCGGTCCAAGCGATCGAGAAACAACATCTGGCACAGCGCCCACAGCATCGCTGAACCCTGAATCACGAGCATCAGCATGCCGCCGCGGCGAAAGGCGGCGCCCATCGACAGTCCCAGGTCCTCTGCCGCATGCTGTGTCCACAGAAACAAAAACAGGCCGACGATGAGCACGTCGCCGCGAGCCGCGAACGCTGCACCATAGCTGAGCGCGATGCGGGAATTTTCACGGGCGGCCCGCAAACCGGCGGCGATCAACTCGGAAAAGGAATCACGTTCGCGCGCCTCCGGTGGTTTGTGTGAGCTCAAGCCCAAGCGCAATATCACGAACGCGAACAGGCAGATCCCCATTACGCTCCAGAACAATAATTTTGCGATATCAGCCTCGGTCCAGCCTTGGATTTCGAGCCGCGCCGGTATCCAACGCACCAGCTGCGAAAACAGCAACACGCCACTGCCCTGGATGAAACTTGCAAACGCGGTCCATTTGCCGCGGCAGCCTTCCTGCACGTAATCGGCGCTGATGATAGCCATCAGCGTTGCAACATGCGCGACCCCGCAAGCGAAAAAGAATCGGTAGACATACAGCATCGTGAGGCTGTCGGCATACGGGTAAAGACCGTAGCCGGTTGCTAAAAAAATGTACCCCGCCATCATTAGTGGTCGGCGACCAAACTTGTCGGCAGCCGCACCTACAAACGGTGTCATGAACAGGACGAGACATTCCTGGTAGAAAGCGAGGTCACCGGTGACGGTGCCCTGGATGGCGCGTTCGATACCGGCTAATTTCAATGCCAGCGGCTGAACGAAACTCAAGAAGGCCATCATCGAAATGCCCACAAACCCGGCAAAGAAATAGGTCACCGCATTGACCGGCGTGATGCGAGGCATCAACCAAAACCGCCCGAGTCGCTTCTGGTTTGTGTCGATCGGCACTTG
>JAYZJE010000009.1:0-10795 GCA_036164895.1 Pseudomonadota bacterium | reverse complement strand
AACGCTTTATGCGTGGCTCATTGCCTGGCTTTATTCCCAGTATTTGTAAAACCTAACGGTGTCGGTAAAAATGACAGAATTGCTGATCGCCCTACGAAATTACAGCATTTACGAAATATAGATATCTGTTTTCAATGATATTTTTTGATAGTGGCACAGGAATTGCTTCTTAGAAAGCCGCGCACAAAAAGGTTTCTGCGCCAAGCGGTGGCAATTTCGAAATCTGACGACAGACATCGAAGCCAGAAGGACGGATAGAAGAAGAAGAAGAACGAGAAGAAAAAGAACGTAAGGAATAACAATAATAAATCCACCACAGCCCCGCCTCTGAGTAGATACCGAATTCGTGACAACAACAATAACCCGTACACCCCGCATTTACTGCGGGGTTTTTTTTGCGGGAAAGCTTTTGGAACCTCCATCCGAGCGTCGCCGGTCTATCGCGAGGTCGTTTAAAACAATACCATTCACCGTATGACGAACTCGCTGGAGTGCGCAAATCTGGTGATCTCGGTTGAGGGCCGTGTACTGGTTCAAGACCTCCAACTGAGTATTGAGGCGGGTAGTTTTGTCTGTATTCTCGGGCGCAACGGTGTAGGCAAGACACTTACGCTGCATACTCTAGCGGGACTGCGGCCGGCGCTTTCAGGCGCCGTCAGCGTGGAAGGTATGGCGCTGGTAGATTTATCGCGACGGCAAATTGCGCAACGGCTCGGTTTGCTGCTGCAGATGCAGGACGACACTTTCCCGGTTACCGTAATAGAAAGCGCTTTGATGAGCCGGTACGCGCACCTAGGATTCTGGCAATGGGAATCCTCACAAGACCGTCTCATGGCAATGGATGCATTAAAAGTTTTCGGACTATCAGGTCTCGAAAAGCGAATGGTCATGACGCTGTCTGGCGGAGAACGCCGGCGCGTCGCGTTAGCAGCCTTGCTCGTCCAAAATCCTAACATTTGGCTGCTTGATGAACCCACTAATTATCTCGATCCACATCACCAACTGGATGTGCTCGATAAGCTGAGTGGCCTAGCTCAGGACGGTAAATGCATAATCGCTACTCTTCATGACCCGATGCTGGCCGCCCGTTTTTCGAATTACGTGCTACTTCTGCATGGCGATGGCGGTTGGGAATTTGGGCCAACAAATGATTTACTGGTACCTACAATCCTCGAGGGTTTGTACCGGACTCCGTTTGAAAGTTTTCACAACGGCAATCGGACCATCATGGTGCCGACATGATATCGAATGATTACGGCGCTGCCATTCTGCTACTTCAACTTTGCGCTGTTGAGTCTCGCCGTTTACCCTGATTACAATCTAACTAGCAGGAACCCCGCGGCCTGCCTATAACAAAATGGGCCATAGACTAACAAAGATATATACCCGCACCGGAGATGACGGGTCAACCGGTCTCGGCGACGGCAATCGCGTGAGCAAGGATTCGCCGCGGGTCGAAGCTTACGGTACGGTCGACGAATTAAACAGCAGCGTTGGCGTGATTCTCGCCTGTGATGTTCCATCATCGGTTAGAGAGTGTCTTACGGATGTGCAACAAGGACTATTCGATCTGGGCGGAGAATTGTGCATACCGGAAAGCGAGATTGTGACGTCCGAACAGGTCGAGCGACTCGAAACCGCACTCGATCAGTTTAACGCGGACCTACCACCGTTGAAGGATTTCGTCCTGCCGGGCGGAACATTTTCCGCTGCAACCTGCCACGTGACGCGGGCGGTATGTCGACGGGCGGAAAGGCGGGTCTGTGCGCTGGCAGATCAGGCAACCGTAAATCGGCATTCACTAGAATACCTGAACCGGTTGTCTGATCTATTGTTCGTTCTGGCCAGGGCCTTGGCTCGCAACGAAGGAGCTAAGGAACAACTGTGGAAGCACGGACGGTTGAAGAACGATGAATCCTGATCTTATTCAGTGGTAATCTAGCGCTCAGTCATCCCGTTGGCAGTGGTGCTGTCCTTTTCTGCCGCTCGCTGGCGATCTCTAAGTCGGCGCAAATCTGCCGAGCACCGTCGATAATCCGTGTGCTGGATCGGTTGATCAGATCGGCGCTTACAGAAAATAGATTATTGTTACGAACCGCGGTCAAACGCTGCCAGCGAAGCCAAGGAATCTGCCAGGCATCGTGTTGTGCGCCTAGCTGACCCTTAGCCATTGTGCTGCCAATAATCACTTCCGGATCCGCGGCCAATATCGATTCCAAAGTTACCGCTGGTGCCAGCCCATCTAGATCGGCAAACACGTTGCGTCCGCCGCAAAGATCAATGATTTCATCAATTACATGGCTTCCGCTTACCGTGAAGTACGGCCGGGACGAAACCTGATAAAAAACCCGCAACGGCAGGCTATTCCTGTAACGCTGCCTTAGCGCCGCGATGTCTGCACGAAACTTAGCCGCTGTGATAGATGCAGTCTGCCCGGTTCCGGCAAGCTGACCAATTGTTTCAAGGTGGTCCGCGATATCCTCTAAACGCAACGGCTCCAAAGCTAAGACCTCAAATCCAAGCTCGCGCAGATAAATAACTGCTTCTGGAGGAGTCCCTGACGGCCAGACGAGAATCAGGTCTGGGGCTAGGCTGCTGATCACTTCGTAATCGACGCGAAAAGCGTCCCCTACCCTCAGAAGCTCCCGCGCCGGCGCAGGAAAATCGCTGAATTCAACGGCACCAACCAGGAAATTGCCGGCGCCCGCGGTAAATACCAACTCTGTCAAATGAGGGGCAAGAGAGACAATTCTGGTTCGGGGCTCGCCAATTATCGGCGCGACATGGGCACCACTATTGGTTTTACCGCAGGCACTAACACCAACTAGTGCGGCTAGACAAACCCAAACAACCCAGCGGCCACTTGTCATGTTGGAAGTTCGCGAACCGGATGATCAGCGAAGCCAGTCGTAGAGTGTCAATAGGGCTAGGATCGGACACCAGATCAACCAAAGAGTCCGCCAGACCAGCCCCATTGCCGCCCTCGCTTGCGCAGCGGTGCCTTTATGCACGTCGGTGCTGCCGGTACCGCCGAGGGCGCCGTGCCCAACGGACCCGAGCAAATGAGAACTGAGATCAAAAAATTTTCCTGTGCCATGCGCATAAAAATCTCGCCAAGCTATGGTTGCCCCCTCAAAACTCCCTGCCAACGCGTAACCAATCATCAGTAGACGCGATGGCAACCATGCAAAGACACCATGCAAAGTCTCGATAGCCGTTTCAGTTTTTAACTCGGAGCCATGTTCACTTACCCACACTATTTGATATGTAGCGCGTCTACGCATCAAATCGAGCACCCGAAACAACCAGGCGCCCGTTGGGCCTAATAGAACAAACCATAAAACAACTCCGAAAATCCGATTATTCGCCTGAATGTATATTGCTCTCTCAACACTATCGGATCGGTTTGGTTCTTCTATTGGCGGTTCGCCTTCGAGGAGTTCCTTAGCTGTAAGTGCAGCCTGATCAATCCCATCATTCTCAAGAGCAGCGCAGTAATCGTTGGCTTCCTTAGCCAAATCACGCGGCCCCAGTGATAACAGCAAAACCAGAACCGCAAAGACAAAATAGGGTATCTGTAGAAACCTATCTTGGAGCAAGATCGATATCACGGCGACAGGCAACACGACAGCGATTGCCAGCACTGCGGCCCCAGCTAAGGCCCAGCTGCGCTTGGCCGTTGCAATCTTGGCAAAACCTCGATCGAACAACGAATTAAGCCAGCGGAATTCCCGGAGGTGGAAAAAGTGCGTCAACAAGCGTTCCACACCTAGTCCCAGTAATAATGCAAGAAAATTCATATGTGCAAAGCAGCCTGATAGCCAAGTTCGATAAGATCCATTGCTCAGCCAGAACCCTTCAATAGTGCATGGAGTTGTTGCCAGTCAAATGATGGCCCCGGGTCGGTCTTGCGCCCATTGGCGATGTCACAATGTCCGACGATGGGCGCATGCTCGAGTGACGGAATTGCAAGTTTCAGCGTAATTATGGCTCTTGCCAGTTGTTTATATTGTGCATCTGTATAAACGGCGTTATCTATCCCTTCCACTTCGATACCCACCGAAAAGTCATTGCAACGGTCCCGGCCTGCGTAGCAAGACTCACCGGAGTGCCAGGCTCGTTTCGATAGCGGCACGTATTGAACCAACTCGCCATCACGGCGAATCAGAAGGTGAGCCGATACCCTCATACCGACTATCTCCCGAAAGTAAGGGTGTGCATCTGAATCCAGCGCATTGGTAAAAAGCTGATCAATCCAGGGCCCTCCAAATTCGCCAGGAGGTAGCGATATTCCGTGGATCACAATTAAATTAGGTTCACATCCAAGCGGGCGGTCATCAAAATTTGGCGAGGCAACCTGACGGGCCTCACGAATAAGCCCATCAGCGGAATCTATCGATAACATGTGAGCGACCGCTCCGTTTTGCGCAATTCCATGCGAAACACCTCATGCGCCTCCCTCACTAGTGCGGGATTCTGCTCCTTTAACATAATGTAATCTATAAATCCGCGGTGTCGGACCGGCTGGAGCGCACCCTTTGCCAAAATAATGCCTGATTAGCCCCTGTTTATAACTCAAGGGCCACCGCTAAGAAAACCCTTATTTTTCCACAGCGAAAAAGTTCAAGCAGCCTGCCCGACCGCAGACCCTTGAGTGCGCACTCTTCGGATAATATTCGGCTGAGGCTGATTTTTCAGCAGGTTTTGAACAGAATATGATGCAAGTTGAAGCGATATGATAAGTCCCTGCTGCCTCATCCGGAGAACCTAATGAGTAGTATTCGTGTCGGTGTTGTTATGGATCCGATTGCCGGAATAACCCCGGCAAAGGACAGCACTCTTGCGATGCTGCTGGCAGCCCAGAAACGGGGCCATGATTTGCACTACTTTGAGCAGATTGATTTACGGCTGTTGAACGGGGAAGCGCTCGGCGACGGCCGTAAGTTGCGTGTTACCGATGATCAAGACCGTTGGTTCGAGCTGGGCCCGGTGACGAAAATCAGCTTAGCCGAATTCGATGTCCTATTGATGCGCAAGGATCCGCCCTTTGACACTGAATATATTTACACAACCTATATTCTGGAACAGGCGGAAGAAAGGGGGGTGCTAGTGGTCAATCGCCCGGCTAGCCTGAGGGATATAAATGAGAAAGCGTTCACATCATGGTTTCCGCATTGCTGTCCCGATACTTTAATTACTCGGTCGATTCAGGAGTTGAAAGCGTTCCTAGAAAAGCAAGGAAAAATTGTGGTGAAGCCCCTAGACGGCATGGGGGGGCAATCAATTTTCGTTGTGGAAAAAAGGAAGGCCAACGTTAACGTAATTTTCGAGACCATTACGGGGAATCAGACGCACTACAGCATGGCACAGCGTTATATTCCGGAAATCCGAGACGGCGACAAACGGATCATCCTCGTGAACGGTGAACCGGCTAATTTTGCGCTTGCGCGCATACCACAAGGAGACGACGGCCGGGGAAACCTCGTCATGGGGGCAATAGCGCAGACGCGGGAACTCACGGACCGTGACCGATGGATTTGTCAGCAAGTTGGCCCTGTGTTGAAGAAAAAGGGGGTGTTATTCGCCGGGCTCGATGTAATCGGTGATTACCTCACGGAAATTAATGTCACTAGTCCGACTGGCATTCGGGAACTGCAAAAGCTCGCAAGCTGCGACCTTGCCGAAACCCTGTTCGACAGTATCGAAAAAACCCTCCGTGAACGTCAAGCCTCCGTTTAGCGGTCGGTAATGACAATCGAATCGCAGAGACACCACACTCA
This sequence comes from Pseudomonadota bacterium, assembly GCA_036164895.1. GTDB lineage: Bacteria > Pseudomonadota > Gammaproteobacteria > Steroidobacterales > JAPUGB01. The sequence goes on along the minus strand of JAYZJE010000009.1, from coordinate 5,015 downwards.
GATACTTGTGCCTTGATCCGATCAGAACGATACTGGAAAGGTGAGTGATATCACCCATATGACTGGGCATCTATTGATTGCGATGCCAACGATGATGGATCCAAACTTTCACCAGACCGTCACGTATATCTGTGAGCACAGTGATCTGGGAGCTCTAGGGCTGGTGATAAATCGACCTCTCGACATGGGTCTTGGGGAGGTTTTGGAACAATTGTCACTGGACTCCTCCGACGAGGTTCTCACGGCTCAACCAGTGCTGCGCGGTGGCCCCGTTCAAACCGAACGGGGATTCGTGTTGCATGAATCACCGCGCGAATGGGAAGCCACAATGCCCGTGGGTAAATCTATATATGTCACAACTTCTCAGGATATTCTGTTCTCGCTGGTGGCGGGGAATGGTCCCGAGCGGGCACTGATCGTGCTGGGGTATGCGGGTTGGGGCGCGGGTCAACTAGAAGCCGAAATGCGCGAAAATGCCTGGCTCAGTGTCCCAGCGGACCCGCGGATCGTTTTCGACACCCCGTTCGAACAGCGCTGGGAAGAAGCAGCCCGAAAACTCGGGGTAGACCTAACGACTCTCAGCATACAAGTCGGCCATGCATGACGGTTGGGCTGAGCTATCGGCCCAAAGTTGGCGGCTCATTTCGCAGCCTCTCCTCGCATGGCCCGGCGGCAGTCGAAAATACCATCAATGAATACACGCCTGCTGGCTCTCGATTTTGGCGACAGGCGAATCGGTTTGGCCGCGGCATCAATGAGCACCCGCAGCAGTTCGGCCATCGGCACGATAATGGCTCGCAGCGGGGTTCCGGACTGGCTGGAACTGGATAAGGCAGTGCGGGAGTGGGCACCGGATTTGCTTGTGATCGGCATGCCCTACAATATGGACGGGACGGAATCAGCCATGACCGCTCGTGTTTTGCATTTTGTGGATGTGCTGATCGAGAGGTATGGTCTTCCGGTTGAACCCGTCGATGAACGCCTTACCTCGGTGGAAGCGCGAGATCTGCTAAAAGAACAGCGGCGACAGGGAATTAGGTCCAAGAAGCTCAAGCGTGAAGAGGTGGATAGCCTAGCGGCCAAGATTATTGCAGAAAACTGGATTAATCAATCCAACCTGAAGCCCTGATCGAACATAAAACAACCCGAGACTGGATGCCTGCAACTCACCGAGTCCCTAAAGCTACATCATTTATTAACGCCTAGAGGTCTCAGTCACAATTTTATTAGCACCCTGCTCGATCGCTTCGAACATTATCAGCACAAAACTGGTACACCACCCGTCAGAGACGAAGAGTGAGTCGCAGCGAGATCAATGAACAACGCCATCCGAAACACAATTTTTGTCGAAGACGCGACGGTTATCCAACAACTAGACTTTCCGGAAAACCAGTTCATTCTCCGCCTTTACGCTCCGCAATGTGCCGCACAGGCGCGGCCAGGGACCTTTGCCCATGTGCGCTGTGACACGAAAATACCAATGCGGCGCCCATTATCGATCATGCGATCTAACCCCGGTGAAGGGTCAGTGGATTTTTTTTATAAGATCGTGGGTCCAGGGCTAAAAGCATTGAGCCAGGCCAAGGTTGGAGACTGCATCAACATAATTGGCCCAATAGGAAACGGGTTTTGGTTTCACGAACAGAATTCGGTGCAACTGATGATTGGTGGCGGAGTCGGAATTCCGCCCATCGTGTTCCTAGCGGAACACCTGCGCCACACCAACAAACCGAAGTTCAGTCCGGTGGTTTTCATGGGATCAGAGTTGCCGTTTCCCTTCGAGACGACACCCTCTGTATTGCCGCTGACCGGCATCCCAAAGACCGTATCGGCCACGATGCCGCGGCGGGAGGATCTCGAAATTCCCTGCCGGCTTGCCAGCCTGCACGGCTATACCGGCCGTTACCAAGGCTACGTTACAAACCTAGCTCGAGATTGGCTCGAATCGCTGACCCCTGAATCCCGCCGCGAGATAGAGATTTTCGCCTGTGGCCCTGAGGCTATGCTTCATGCAGTCGCACTCATTGCGACCGAAATCGGCCTGCCCTGTCAGCTTTGCCTAGAAGAGTTTATGGCCTGCGCTGTTGGAGGCTGCGCCGGTTGCACCGTGGCAGTACATACCGATTCTGGCATTGCCATGAAGCGCGTCTGTGTTGACGGTCCGGTATTCGAGGCTGCCTCAATATATCCCGGTAACGGTTCTCCATAAATACTGAACAGCAAAACCCACTAGCGGTTGTTGCGCGGCCCATGTAAAGAAGCTTACGGATCGTGACGCGTATCACAAAACAATTAGAGGCTTTGAAAATTCGCGTCGCGGCTGCAGCCGCTGAGGCAGGCCGGGATCCTCGGTAAGTCCAAATTCTTGCCCCTATCAAGAAACAGCCCCCCGACGCGGTTCGGGAAGTGGCCGCCGCCGGCATCATCGGGTTCGGCGAAAACTACCTGCAGGAGGCTCTAGAAAAAATTCCGAAATGCGGCGAAGAACTCAAGTGGCATTTTATTGGAACCATCCAATCGAACAAGACCCGCGCCATCGCCGCTGCTTTCGATTGGGTACAGACCGTTGCATCATTGCGAATTGCTGAGCGACTAAGCCTTCAAAGGGCGGAAGGCGCACCCGATCTGCAGGTCTGCATTCAGGTCCAGTTGGATTCCGAAGGTAAACACGGTGGAGCTCCAGCTGACGAAGTACCTAGGCTAGCCGATCAAATTGATGACCTACCGCGCCTCCGGCTGCGCGGATTGATGGGTATGCCGATACCAACATCGAACCTAGAGGAGCAACGTCGCCCGTTCCGCACACTGCACGGCTTGATGGAATACCTTCGGGACCAAGGGCACGACATTGATACACTGTCGATGGGAATGTCCGACGACCTAGAAGCAGCCATACTCGAGGGCACTACCATGCTTCGGATCGGCAGCGGCATATTTGGGCCGCGGAAAGCTCTGCCGGCAACGGCAGAGTAAGATATATAAATGGAAACCACCGACAAACACATCGGATTTATCGGTGGGGGAAACATGGGCCAGGCGATTGTGCGCGGGCTGATACAGGCAGGTCATCCCCCACAGCTTCTTAGTGTGGCCGATCCTGATAGTTCACGCCAGGAAGAGTTGCGTGATCTGCATGCAGGGCTGTTTATAAGTCCGGACAATTTCGTTGTCGCGGAACAAGCCGACGCGCTGGTACTCGCTGTCAAACCGCAGATTATGCGAACAGTTGCCGATCAACTTGCCAGATCGGAACGTCCGGCCGATCAGTTGATCGTATCGATTGCTGCCGGCACAACCCTGAAATCATTGCATGCTTGGTTTGGGTCGGAGACTCCGGTGGTTCGGATTATGCCGAACCAACCCGCGGTGATAGGCGCAGGAACATCGGTTCTGACAGCCAGCGCTAGTGTAAACGAGTTACAGCGCGGACTTGCTGGCTATATTGGCGCCGCCATCGGCACGGCAGTCTGGCTCGAAAATGAAAGCCTGATGGACGCTGCAACCGCAGTGTCGGGTAGCGGCCCGGCATATTTTTATCTGCTGATGGAGTTGATAGAAAGCTCTGCAATCAAATTCGGGTTCAGCAAGGAAGTGGCCAGTAAGCTCACGGTCACAACAGCCCTTGGTGCCGCCAGGCTCGCAGACACAGTAGGATCCCCTCTCGTCGATCTAAAAAGGCAAGTAACATCGCCGGGCGGCACCACGGCCGCAGCGCTCGATGTTCTGGAGGACGCGGAAATTCGTGATATCTTCCACAGGGCCCTGGAGGCGGCCCGGAATCGGTCCGCTGAATTGGGAGAACCGGACTCCAGCGACGACTAAGTTCAGTATTGAGCCAAGCTGACTGATGCGGGAAACCATTACCAGTTATCTGACTGAATCACCAAATCACATGGAATGACCGCAGCATGCAAAATGCGCTGATTTTTGTTTTCCAAACACTGGTTGAGCTTTACATCATTACTTTCGTTCTGCGATTGATACTGCAGTGGATAAGGACCGATGCAAGAAATCCACTAGTGCAATTTATTCTTCGAGTGACCAACCCGCTGGTTATTCCGCTGCGCCGCTACGTTCCTACCGCTTGGGGATTCGATACAGCCACCTTCATTGTGCTGTTCGTTATCCAGGCTTCCGTGACGACGGCTTTACTCAATGTTGCCTGCGCAGTAACACCCACCGTCGGCCAAATTATTTTGCTAAGCCTTCTGCGGCTGACTCACCTCGCGCTGAATACTTATCTTTTTCTCATTCTGACCTATGTAATACTGAGTTGGATCAGCCCGGGCGGCTATAATCCTGCCGCCAGCCTCCTGAGCAGCATCGTGCAACCTGCATTGCGCACGCTGCGGCGATGGATTCCAACAATTGCCGGCATAGATCTATCTCCATTGTTTGCGTTCCTCATCATCACATTTGTTGTGCGGCTGCTTCCTTCGGGGCAAGCAATCACGGGACTGGCCTGCGCATCTGTGGGCGGCATCATTTAGGCCTGTGGTTAAGGCTGCTGCGGGTTCAGGGAACGCTTGGGAACAACAAGCTAGCCTGACTTACTCTGCCTGTACCTGATACTTCAAGCGAACCACGTCTGATGGTGAAATGTACAGCAGTGCAGCGATTTTACGGACGAGGTATTCCTCGTACCGATCAAGCTTATCGTCCGTGAGTGCCACCTGCCACAACATCGTAATAACTTTTTGTTTTTCCTTAAGGTCGAGTTCCTTGTGCAATGCACGCGTGAAATCATGCAGGCATACCGCGTCGTCTAGCGCAACCTCCGCCCGAGCTAGCAGTACACCAGCTTCGCTCTCTGACAGGCGAAAATGCATTGTCAGAAGCCTAGCAATTTCGTAATCCTCGCTATCAGTCTGATCAAAATCAGCTCTCGCCATTTCCACCAGCAGCGCAGCAAGTGCAAGACGAACTGTGTCATCACAGTCTTTGTCCGCGACCGAGCCATCCAGAGCCAACAATTCCCTAAGCTTTTTTATCATGCGTTCTTTTTAGGCAGGCTA
>JAYZJE010000008.1:0-11181 GCA_036164895.1 Pseudomonadota bacterium | reverse complement strand
GAAGTTGTGTAACTGAAGATACTTCCACCTGCGTCAAGCGGTTGTATCAACTGCAGACAGACGGTCATTGGCCATTCCCCTCTATTAACGTCAATGATTCCGTGAACAAGTCCAAATTTGACAACCTGTACGGCTGCCGGGAGTCGCTGGTTGACGGCATCAAGCGAGCGACCGATGTCATGGTAGCCGGCAAAATTGCCCTGGTCTGTGGCTATGGGGATGTTGGTAAAGGCTGCGCGCAATCTCTACGGAGTCTAGGCGCAACTGTGTGGATCACCGAAATCGATCCTATCTGTGCACTGCAGGCAGCGATGGAAGGTTACCGTGTTGTGACCGCGGATGATGTCTGTGATCAGGTAGACATATTTGTGACCGCTACCGGCAATTACCATGTGATCACTCACGATCACATGGCCAAAATGAAAGACCAGGCGATTGTCTGCAACATTGGTCATTTCGACAACGAAATCGATGTTGCCAGCCTACGCGATTGTCAGTGGATCAACATCAAACCCCAGGTAGACCATGTGATCTTCCCGGATGGTAAGCGGATCATCCTGCTGGCCGAGGGACGCCTGGTAAACTTGGGCTGTGCTACCGGTCATCCCAGTTTCGTAATGTCAAATTCGTTTACCAACCAAATCTTGGCGCAGATCGAGCTTGAGCAAAACGCCGAAAAATACGCCAATGAAGTTTACCTATTACCTAAATATCTGGACGAGAAAGTTGCTCAGTTACATCTTAAGAAACTGGGGGTGAATTTGACGCGACTGACTCAGCAACAGGCGGATTACATAGCGGTCTCGCCCGACGGGCCATACAAGCCCGATTATTATCGTTATTGAGCAGTGCAACACTCCACGCCGGCGATAAATCGGTTCTAGTCCATATCGGTACGCGCTGCACCCCATAGCCCGCTGATACAGGGCACCGCATGACGGTAAACCAACGTGCCAAAGAAACCGTTGAAACTGCTTCACGTCACCGACCCCCACCTGTGCGCCCGCCCCGAAAGCAGGATGCGTGGCCTCAACACCTACGACACACTGCTAGCCGTTATTGAACAGGTTCGGACGGGGAAGTTGCGGCCCGATGCGGTGCTCGCCACCGGTGACCTGGTGCAAGACGGGACCCGCGAGGGCTACGAACGGATTAAGAAACTGCTGGAGAGCCTAGCTGTTCCGGTCCACTGCATCCCCGGCAACCATGATGCTCCGCGGATCATGGCAGAGATGCTCAATACGCCACCCCTGCAGTTTTGCGGAACGGCAACTTACGGCAACTGGTGCATCATCATGCTCAACAGCACCCGCAGCGGAGACGATGGTGGATGGCTAGACAAAGACCAACTCGAATTCCTGGATCGAACTCTGGCTTCCAACTCTGCAAACCATGCGCTGGTGTGCCTGCATCACCATCCGGTGCCGATGGGCAGCCGCTGGCTCGACGAAATAGGACTGCGTAACAGCGACGAATTTCTTAAAATTATCGATCGCCATCAACAGGTTCGCGGCATTGTTTGGGGACATGTCCATCAAGCGTCTGACCGACGGCGAAAAAACGTCAGGCTATTTAGCTCCCCATCCACTGGTTCGCAGTTCCTGCCAAACAGTGACGATTTTGCACTTGACTCCCGTCCTCCCGGGTACCGCTGGCTGGAATTGCGAGGCTCCGGCAGCATTGACACCAGTGTAGTCTGGCTACAGGAATAGTGAACGGGCTAGAAAGATGGTCGGGCCTAGATTTAGGCCGCCGGTTGGTGCCCTTAATCGTGGTGCTGGCCAGCCTGCTGCCACTAAACCCGGCCGCTCGCGCAGGTACCCTGCCTTTATGGGAACTGCACGGCACCCGGAACCGCATCCTGATCATGGGCTCGATACATTTCCTGCGTGCCAAGGACCACCCACTAGCGGATGAACTTATCGATGCATACCAAAACGCCGATGCCTTGTACATGGAAATCGATATGGATGATGTCAATCCTTTCTCGGCAAAGCTAATAATGACCGAATTGGGAACCGATCCGGATGGCAGAACGCTGCAAGAGTTATTGGGAACTAGTGTGTACAGTGAGGTCAGCAAAAAAGCGCAAACTCTAGGCGTGGATCTCGCTCTGGTGGATAACAGTGAGCCATGGTTTGCCGCACTGTTAATCACGCAGCTCCGACTTATGAAGCTCGGCTTTGATCCCAGCTTTGGGGTGGAACAGCAGTTTCTGGAACGCGCCCGCGTGGATGGTAAAGAAATCTATGGATTGGAAACGATGCAGGAGCAACTCGCCTCACTGAATGAATTGCCGCTTTCAGCACAACGCAAATTTCTGATCCAGACTCTGGATGAAATCGCCGAGGTTGATTCCGATATGGACAATATAGTGGGCGCCTGGAAAACCGGGGACACCCAAACACTGGAGCAGACTTTACTGGTCGGGCTAGGAGATACGCCGGTGGTTTACGACAGCCTGCTGACACAGCGCAATGAAAACTGGGTCAAGACAATCCGCGGGCTGACCGACGATCCCGAGAACTATCTGATAATCGTCGGCGCTATGCATCTCGTCGGCGACGCCAGCGTGTTGTGCATGCTCGCAGCATCGGGCTATCCATCAACGCAACTCAGCAGCCGGTAAGCAACCGAAGGACAGGATATTTAGACCTCGGTCATCTCGAAATCTTCTTTTCCCGCACCGCAATCGGGACAACGCCATGAGAGCGGCACATCTTCCCACCGAGTGCCAGGTGGCAGCCCTCCATTCGGGTCGCCCTTGGACTCATCATAGATATGACCACAAATTAGGCACATGTAAATTTTCATCGTGCAACCCACAGGCTGACTAGGGTTGAGCCAGCGCTTTTACCGGCTAAATTGACGATGGCCTGAACTTTGAGTCCGGCGACATCACCGTTGGTGACTTTCATCTTTGGGACAACATGCCGCACCGTCATTTGGTCTTTACTCCTACGGTGAGCTTACTGAGTGAGTGTTTCCTGCCGCATGGAACGCAATAACGGCTGAATGAACCGAAGTCGCTCGAGGGGGTGGTCAATCTCTAAGCAATGCTGCTTGTACTGCATTGGCACCGGCAAAACTTCGCCAAATCGATTACCCACCCACGTTGAATCGTCAAAGTGTTTTTCTAACGGTTGATACAAACGCCCCAAGTCATGAACGATGGCCCGCAGTAAATCAGCCATTCGCAAATAGTCCTCCGGCAGCGGAATGCTAGGCTCTGGGTCGAGAACATCAATCTCCCCAAGATACAGACCATCGCTTTGCTGCTTAACATCAACTAAACGGAATTTTTGCGTACCGATCGCGGTCAGACCAAGTATGCCGTCACTGCCCTGATACCAGTCGCAAATCCGGGCCTTTGTTCCCACTGAATAAGTATCCGCTGAGCCCACTTCTGAACCGTCATAAATCAACAACACCCCAAACTGGGATTCGTCTTTAAGACACCGGCTGATCATGTCCAGATAACGCGGCTCGAACACCCGCAGCGGTAACGGGCCCTGCGGGAAAAGCACGGTGCCAAGCGGAAACAATGGAACCACTTTCTCAATCACCTACAACCCGCTGCGGGCACCCCACCCATGACCTTGAAAAATGTTCTTTCTTGAATCATGCGTCTTAGGCCGGATGCCGTCAAACTCGGCCCGACGCCTTGCGCTGCAAGGCATCTCGCAACTTTGCGTGGATTCCCTGGAAATCGCCGTTACTCATGACAACGACTACATCGCCTGCCTGACCGGTGGCCACGACATCTGTAACGATGTTGTCCACGCTGTCTAGAATACGCACTGAATCCATTCCCTTCAGCGTTTCTTCTAAGCTCCACTGGATGTCGTTGGAGTGATAAACCCAAACATAGTCTGCAGCCCGAAATGAGTCCGGTAACAGCTCACGGTGCGCTCCCAGTTTCATGCTGTTAGAGCGTAGTTCCAGCACAGCCATGATGCGACGAGAAGCCGCCTGGGCACGCAGCCCACGCAGTGTACGTTCGATTGCAGTCGGATGATGCGCAAAATCATCGTAGAGACTGACGCCGGCGAAGGTGCCGAGGTGCTCCAGCCGCCGTTTGACGCCTTTAAAACGAGCCAAGGCCTTGAGTGCCAATTCGATCGAGACCCCTGCATGCCGGCACGCGAGAATCGCGGCCAATGCATTTTCCAGGTTATGCTGGCCGCTTAGGGAAAAATCGCTTTGGCCCACCGATTTCCTGCCGTTAAAAACCTTTACACTATCGTCGGCTGAACGCTCAGCCCGCCAATTTGCGCCAGTGTTTGTGCTAGCGAAGGTTTCGACCGGCGTCCAGCAACCCATTTTGATAAGGCGCGCGATGTTGGCGTCATTGGCGTTGGCGATCAGACGCCCATTCCCTGGCAAGATGCGCAACATTTGTTGAAATTGCCAAATACTCGACTGCATATTCGGATAGATGTCAGCGTGATCGTATTCCAGGTTATTGATGACCAATGTGCGCGGATCGTAATGGAGAAACTTCGCGCGTTTGTCGAAAAACGCCGTATCGTATTCATCTGCTTCGATAACAAAAAATGGCGCGGTGCCCAACCGACCCGAGCAGTCGAAATTTCCGGGCACGCCCCCAATCAGAAACCCCGGCTCATGCCCGCAGAACTCAAGAATCCATGCCACTAGGCTTGCGGTCGTGGTCTTGCCATGCGTGCCGGATACGGCAATCACCCAACGGTCCCGTAGTACCTCCTCAGCCAACCATTGAGGGCCCGAGCAATACTCAATATCTCGAGTCAGCAGTTCCTCAACGATTGGCATCCCGCGACTCATGACGTTGCCCACGACTACGAGGTCCGGCCCGGTGTCGAGCTGCTGTGGATCAAAACCCTCTGTGACGGTTATCCCCTGGGCCGCCAGCTGATCGCTCATCGGCGGGTAAGCGGCTTGGTCGGCTCCAGTGACCTGATGGCCAGCGGCTTTGGCACAGACAGCCAACCCCCCCATAAAAGTTCCGCAGATTCCAAGTACATGAATGTGCATCTACATCACTTGCTGGATGGTTTCGTTTAGCAACACTTGACTAAGCAGGAAGTATGCAACCGCAAACAACAACCCAACTCCGAAAGGCCGGGATAATGAGCGGGAGAAGATGTGCCCGTAGACGATGATCAGCCATACCGTTAGCCCAAGCAACACCAATGAGGGGCTAGCTTGCCCGATGCCTTGCGAGTTCAGGCTCCAGATACAGACAGGCACTGCAAGCACTGTCAGTAAGGCACCGCTACCCAGCAACGACGTCAGTGTTTGACTGAAACGGGCCGTTCGGCCGGCGATCAACAAAAGCGCCCAGGTTCCAGCGACGAGTAAGGCGGTCTCAAGCGCCACCATTGAAAATAGCTGCGGCACCGCGCCATAAACGACGTAAGCCAACAGAAACTGCGTCAGGATGTAAATTACCGCCGTTACGGCCAGCAGAAAGCCAGAAGCGGGAAGACTCTCGGGCCCCAACCGCCGAAACAGCATCTGCCAAAAAACTTGAGCGACTTGAAGCATTGCAGTTATCGATCGTGCCCCAGCGGCAACATAATCCTCTACACTCCCGGTTTATGCCAGCCTCGCGCACAACTCCCGTATTAGTCCAACAGCAGCGGACATTGGAACAGGTATGTAAGGACTTGGCCCGACACAGTGAACTTGCCATGGATACCGAGTTTGTCCGCACGGATACCTACTTTCCAAAACTGGGATTGATTCAGCTGTCAACCGGGGAGTTGACGGTCTGTGTCGATCCGCGATCCGGACTTGATTTGAACCCTTTGTGGCAGGTGCTGTTTAACCCAAGCCGTCTGATGATTCTGCATGCCGCCAAACAGGACCTCGAGGTTCTGATGCTTGCTGCCGACAGTATTCCGTGTTCCCTTATCGACACCCAGATCGAAGCCGGGTTGCTCGGCCATCCAGCGCAGATCGGTTATGCAACGCTCGCCAAAAACCTGCTGGACGTCGAAATCAGCAAGAGCCAGACGCGAACCGATTGGTCTAAGAGGCCGCTGTCGGAAGCCCAGTTGCATTATGCGGTCGAAGATGTTCGACATTTGTCAGCGATGCATCAACGCTTGCGCCGCCAGCTGCTGGAATTAGGCCGCCATGAATGGGCCTGCGAGGACAGCACCGCGCTGATCGACCCGTCTCAATATCTGCAGGACCCCGCCCAAGCGTGGCAGCGCATAAGGCGTATTCAGTACTTGCCTCCGGCCGAACAACACCGCGCTCGCCGGCTGGCTGCCTGGCGCGAGCGTGAAGCTATGCGCCTGGACCGGCCGCGCCAGTGGCTGCTCAGCGACCGGGTCTTGATGACGATCGCTGCGACGGGCCCCTCGGACCGTGATCAATTGGCGCGCTGTGCCGAAATACCGGCTAGCGTGGTACGCAAGCGCGGCGGGATTTTATTGGAACAGGTCGCGTTGGCTGATCGCGAATTTGGCGACGGTAAGCTGCAAATCAAGCAAAAACAACAACCGCCCCACAAAGAACCCGCGCTGGTCGGTAAACTTCTCGGGATCGTCCGTGCCCACAGTGAACGCCTGAATATAGCTGCCGAAATTCTTGCGAGCCGTCGGGAGATCAGCGCAATTGCGCGCGGTAAGCGCGAAGGGCAAGCGCTTAGCGGCTGGCGGCTAAAGGTGTTCGGCCAAGAATTGCTGGCCGCGGCGCAAAGCTGACACGCCGGCAACGCCGCCCGGTAAGCTCAGGTCTAATTCAACTCAAGACTATCCAGCAATCGCTGGTAGATCGTGTCCACTTCTCCATCGCCATCGACAACACGCAGCAAGCCAGCGTCACGGTAGTGCTCGGCCAATGGTGCGGTTTGTGCCCCATATACCTTCAGGCGGTTGCCGATGGTCTCCTCGTTGTCGTCAGCACGCTGAATCAGCTCCCCACCGGCATCGATGCAGGCATCGATCTCGCTTTGCGGAGAGAAATAGATATTCAGCAGCTTGCCGGTAATAGAACACGTACGGCGTCCGGTTAGCCGCTGCACCAGCACGTCGCAATCGATATCCAACAGCACCACGACGTCAAGTAGCTGACTGATTTCGGCCAGTACCGATTCAAGGCCTTTTGCCTGCGCCAGGTTCCGCGGAAAGCCGTCGAGAACGAACCCGTCACGGCAGTCATCACGCATCACCCGCTCACGAATGATACCCAGCACGAGTCCATCTGACACCAGTTCACCGGCATCCATCGTTGCCTTCGCGCGCTTGCCCTGTTCACTGCCACTGGCAACGGCTTCTCGAAGCAGATCACCGGTCGATATTTGCGCCCAACCGTAGTCAGCCATCAATCGTTGCGCCTGCGTTCCCTTGCCCGAGCCGGGCGCGCCCAGTAGAACTACTCGCATTACTTCCGCTGCTCTTTTTCCCTCGGCTTCGGCGCACCGGACCATCCAGCTCCTGCCTAGGCGACCTTGGCGGCGTAAGCTAACGTCTGCAGCCGGGCGGGTCAAACCGCAGCGTGTGCTGGAAGGCCTGCATGCTTTGGTGCAATATTCGCCAACACATGCAAACGAACCCACAACGATGACGGCAAAAAAAAATGCCTTTTACGCTCAGTCGGGAGGTGTTACGGCTGTTATTAATGCTTCCGCCTGCGGCGTTATCCAGACAGCGCGCAAACACCGTAGCCACATAGGCAAAGTCTATGCTGGCCGCAACGGCATCATCGGCGCCCTGACCGAAGACATGATCGATACCAGCCGCGAAAGCGCGCCCGCAATCGCGGCGCTGCGCTACACCCCTGGCGGTGCATTCGGCTCTGCGCGCTACAAGCTCAAGGGGCTGGGCGACAACCGCGCCGAGTATGAGCGGTTGATCGACGTGTTCAGGGCTCACAACATCGGTTATTTCTTTTACAACGGCGGCGGCGATTCGGCGGATACGTGTTACAAGGTATCCCGGTTATCGCAAACAATGGGGTTCCCGGTCCAAGCGCTCCATATCCCGAAAACTGTCGACAACGACCTGCCCATCACTGACAACTGTCCGGGCTTTGGGTCGGTTGCCAAGTACGTCGCCGTGTCGACGCGCGAAGCGGCACTCGATGTGGCTTCTATGGCCCGAACGTCTACCAAAGTTTTCGTGCTCGAAGTTATGGGCCGACATGCCGGCTGGATTGCCGCTGCAGCAGGCCTGGCCGGCAATGGGCCGGCCGAGCCACCCCACATCATCCTGTTTCCTGAGATCCCCTTCGATGAAGCGGCATTCCTCCGTCGTGTTAAACGCACCGTTGCGGATCACGAGTACTGCGTAGTCGTTGTCAGTGAAGGTACGCGGTATCGCGATGGCCGATTTCTCGCCGACTCCGGAACCACCGACGCTTTCGGGCATAAGCAGCTAGGCGGCGTCGCACAGGTGGTGGCCCAATTGGTCAAAGATAAACTCGGATTTAAATTTCACTATGCGATTGCGGATTACCTGCAACGCTCGGCGCGACACATCGGATCGGCAACCGACGTAAAACAGGCTTACGCGGTAGGCAAGTCTGCCGTCGAATTGGCCCTGGCCGGACGCAACTCAATCATGACAACGATCGTCCGCAAGTCTGATCAACCCTATCGCTGGGCCATTGGAGAAGCCCCGTTAAGCCGGGTTGCGAATCGCGAAAAGATCTTGCCGAAAAGATACATACGTGCGGATGGGTTCGGCATTACTGCCGCATGTCGACGCTATCTGGTGCCGCTGGTGCGCGGGGAAGATTACCCACCATACCGGGATGGGCTACCCGACTACATAACATTGAAGAACGTCTCGGTTGCCAAAAAGTTGCAGAAAAAGTTTGTGCTATGATCAGCCGCTTTTTCAAACCGGGGCGTCCCCGGGAAACCTATAACAATTGAATACCGGCGCTGCCTGACGTTGCCTGGGCGAATTTATCCACTGGGAGACAAAACTCATGTCCACTGACTTGGCTCTATGGCTGGCGATCGGCGCCTCATTACTAGCGGTACTTTACAGCGTGGTTTCCGTGCGATGGATTCTGAAACAGGATGCGGGCAATGCGCGCATGCAGGAAATTGCCGGGGCCATCCAGGAAGGGGCTAAAGCCTATATGAACCGCCAATACGCGACTGTCGGTGTCGTCGGCGCGGTGCTGTTCCTGGTGCTTACGGTTGCACTGGGCTGGGCGACCAGCATTGGTTTTGGGATTGGCGCGCTGCTGTCGGCAGCCACCGGTTACATGGGCATGAATATATCGGTGCGCGCGAACGTCCGCACTGCCCAGGCAGCCCATCAGGGGGTTAACGCGGCGCTGACCGTCGCTTTTCGCGGCGGTGCAATCACTGGCATGCTCGTCGTAGGCCTCGGTTTGTTTGGTGTGGCGGGCTACTTTGCCGTGCTGAACGCGCAGGGCATGAACACCGAGGACATTTTGCACGCGCTTCTCGGCCTGGCATTCGGCGGTTCGCTGATTTCGATATTCGCGCGTCTCGGTGGCGGCATATTCACCAAAGGCGCTGACGTCGGAGCCGACCTAGTCGGCAAGGTCGAAGCTGGAATTCCAGAGGACGACCCGCGCAATCCGGCAGTCATTGCGGACAACGTCGGCGACAATGTCGGTGACTGCGCCGGCATGGCCGCGGACCTGTTTGAAACCTACGCCGTCACAATCATCGCAACGATGCTGCTGGGTGGCCTATTGCTCAAGGACTCGGGGGACGCCGCGGTCATCTACCCGCTGGTGCTGGGCGCGGTGTCGATCGTCGCCTCGGTCATCGGAACTTTTTTCGTCAAGGCCAGCGCCGGCGCCAAAATTATGAACGCGCTATATAAAGGTGTCATCGTTTCCGGCGTATTGGCCGCAGTCGCGTTTTACTTCGTTACCGACATCATCATGGGCGACATCGGCGACTACACAACACTTGCGCTGTGGGGCGCCTCCCTGATCGGCCTAGCCCTGACCGCGGCCATGATCGTCATCACCGAGTACTACACCGGCACTGAGTTCAGCCCGGTTCAAAAAATCGCGAACGCTTCCGCCACTGGCCATGCGACGAATATCATTGCGGGCCTGGGTGTGTCGATGAAGGCAACCGCGCTACCAGTGATTGCAGTGACGCTCAGTATCTGGGGTGCCTATCAGCTGGCCGGCCTCTACGGTATTGCGATCGCGGCCACGACGATGCTCTCGATGACCGGCATGATCGTCGCGCTGGATGCTTTCGGACCAATCACCGACAACGCTGGCGGCATTGCGGAAATGGCTGAACTGCCGCCGGAAATCCGTGGTATCACGGACCCGCTGGACGCGGTCGGCAATACAACCAAGGCGGTCACCAAGGGTTACGCAATTGGTTCGGCAGGCCTTGCTGCACTCGTGTTGTTTGCGGATTACACCAACAACCTACAAGCCAGGGGTATTGACGTTAAATTCGAACTGAGCGACCCAGCTGTCATCATCGGCTTATTTATCGGTGGCCTGGTGCCATACTTATTCGCTGCAATGGCGATGGAAGCCGTCGGCAGAGCCGCGGGGTCAGTGGTCGAAGAAGTCCGCCGACAGTTTCGGGAGATCCCCGGAATCATGGAGGGCACCACGAAGCCCGACTATTCGAGGGCAGTTGACCTGTTGACGAAGGCCGCAATCAAGGAAATGGTCATCCCGTCACTGCTGCCGGTGCTGGTGCCGGTCATACTGGTCATCGTCATGAATACGCTTATGGACGGCGGTGGCATCCGCGCGCTTGGCGGATTGCTGATCGGCACGATTGTCACCGGCTTGTTCGTCGCAATCTCGATGACGACAGGCGGCGGTGCCTGGGACAACGCCAAGAAATATATCGAGGATGGCAACGTCGGCGGCAAGGGATCGGAGGCACATAAAGCCGCGGTGACCGGCGATACGGTTGGCGACCCTTACAAGGACACAGCTGGGCCAGCCATCAATCCACTGATCAAAATCATCAATATCGTGGCGCTTATGATGGTACCCCTGCTAACCTAGCTATTCATCCTTTGCGGCCTGCAATTTTTGCAGCCGGTGAATTTCGCCGCGCTGCCAGGCAACCGCCTCGTCCCGACCCGAGTAGACGTGCACACGATTCCGTCCCTGTTGCTTGGCCACGTAACAAGCGGAATCAGCCGCACTGAGTAAATTATCGTTTGAACCACTCTCAGGGCCGACCTGGACAAGGCCCACGCTGACGCC
>JAYZJE010000007.1:0-3960 GCA_036164895.1 Pseudomonadota bacterium | reverse complement strand
ACCAGATGTTTCGTGACGGCAAAGTCGATAAAACCTACTTGGCGCTATTAGCTGGGCGCTGGCGTGGTGGGAGGCGGGTTGTCGATTCGCCTCTGTATACCCAACACAGACAAGGTGGTGAGCGCCATGTGCGGGTCCATAAGGATGGCAAGTCAGCAATGACGCAAATTGAACCACAAGTCAGGTTTGACCGTGCGACTTTGGTTAATGCACAGTTGCTTACCGGCCGCACCCACCAGATTCGGGTGCATGCGGCAAGCGTCGGTCACCCGGTGCTTGGGGATCGCCGCTATGGGGGCGACGATTCTTTTTTGGAGAAAAAACTGGGACTAACGCGACTATTTCTGCATGCTGCAGTTCTGAACTTCGAAAGCCCAAGTTGCGATATGCGTATCGCAGTCGAATCTCCACTCGATGACGAGCTGCAAGCCGTTCTTAAGCGTCTTGAGGGAGAGGCAAGAAAGAACTGCTGATTTGAAGTCGTTAGAGCAATTCAATTCCAGCGCGACCAAGACAAGCCGCTAGCCATATCATCGGAAGACCTTGTATCGCTGCTGGGTCGTTGGTTTCGATGCGCTCGAACAATATGACCCCTAACTTCTCGGCCTTGAAGCTACCAGCACAGTCGTAAGGTTCTTCTTTTCGTAGATAGCCTTCTATCAGGTCACGGCTCAGTTGCCGGAAATATACTACTGTTTTATCGACGTGCGATTCCGTAATGCCGTTGGAGGTAATCACGCACACGCCTGTATGAAACTCGACTGCCTTTCCTGAACAATCGGTTAGCTGTTTCACCGCTGTCGCGTGGTCACCCGGTTTTCCGATAGTGCGACCATCCAGGGACGCAACCTGATCCCCACCAATGACGATAGCGTTTGAGTGAATGGCGGCCCCTGCGTTGGCCTTCATTTGCGATAGTCGCAGTGCCATTTGCGCCGGAGTTTCGCCATCCACCGGAGTTTCCACGACAGCGGGCACCATGGTGTCGAACGCTGGAATCACACTTTGCAACAGCCGCTGGCGGTATGGGGAGCGAGAGGCCAGCACGATCCTTTGGCTAGATTCAGCCATGGTGTTCAAGTGCCAACAGAATTGCTGCAGCCCCAGTCCTGCTGTGAGCTGGCAGCATTATTAGCCGTTGGATAGCAGCGGTGATTTTGACAGGCCTTTTCACGCCATCTATCATAATCGGGTTATGCTCGCCGAGTACATTGGGGTTGCGCAACTGAATGATCGCATCGCCCGGGAAGTGACCCTAAACGAGACTCTTGCTGTTGTGGACATGCCGCGTCTGGTGGATTTGTCGCATCGGGATGGGAATCAAACCACAGAGTACCTGGATGTGCGGGTTGAATTTCTCAAAGTGGCTGGCGATGTTCCTGGAATCAAAGTTACGGTTAATGGCAATCTAGCACTTGAATGTCAGCGTTGCTTGGAGCCACTTACCTGGAGCGTGGATAATTCCTTTGAGCTGGGGGTGCTCGCTGGCGACGACCAAATGGATGAAACCGAGGGTATTTTTGACGCGGTACTGGTGGGCGAACATGGGTTGTACCTCCCTAAGGTAATCGAGGATGAAATTCTGACTGCGTTGCCACTGGCCCTAACTCATCACCAGGGCGAGGATTGTGGCAAACTTGTGGAAGTTTATGAGCGGGCTGCCGATAGCCCTGCAGCGTGGGCGGAGAATAAGCCCTTTTCCGATTTGGCTGCTTTGATCGGGATAGCCGATGCGCGGAAAAAATAAAATTATTAATGGAGATTTGGCATGGCAGTTCAAAAGAATCGAAAAACCCCATCCCGGCGGGGAATGCGTCGCTCGCATGACAACGTCAAACAACCAACAGTATCGGTAGAGCCCAAGACTGGGGAAACGCACCGTCGGCATCACATTAGCCCTGACGGTTACTATCGTGGTCGCAAGATCCTCGAATCCCCGGAAGAAGTAGAACTTGATTAGGTCGTTCGCCTAACAGTTCAACAGCATTGACGCGCCAGAGTCCGTCCAGACTCGCACAGTCCGACAGCCGGTTGGGTTGTCCGCCAATGGTGAGAGCAGCATATGATAAATTTTACGCTACCTGCAAATAGCAACGAGTTACTTGAGCCAGTAAGTTCTCTATTTAGGGTGTCTATGCGCATCATGCGATTGTATGGTTAATCCGATCAGAATTTCGCTTGATGCTATGGGCGGCGATTTCGGGGTTGACGTGTGCGTGCCCGCTGCGCTGCGGTTAGCCCGCCAACGAGGTGAGTTGAGTCTCATTCTGGTTGGGCAGGCGGAGAAAATTAAACCGCTGACTCAGGGCTTTGAGGATGTTGCTTCAAGGGTGCGAATCGTCGATGCCCGTGAAGTCGTGGGTATGGATGAATCCCCCCTTGACGCGTTGCGCAAGAAGAAGAATTCGTCTCTTCGCGTGGCTACGGATCTTGTGCGCCAAGGCGAAGCGAATGCTTGCGTAAGCGCTGGCAATACGGGCGCCTTGATGGCGACCGGGCGTTTCGTTCTGAAAACCCTGCCAGGAATAAGTCGCCCAGCTATCATGACGGCGGTGCCTACGATGCAAGGCCGCGTCCATATGCTCGATGTTGGTGCGAATGCAGACTGCACTCCGGAAAACCTGTTTCAGTTTGCGGTTATGGGCTCGGTGGTGGCCAGTGAGATTGAAGATATTCCTCAGCCGCGAATTGGTTTGCTTAATATTGGTGTCGAGGACATTAAAGGCAACGACAGCGTGCGAGAGGCTGCGATGCTTTTAGGTGCAAGTGCTCTGAATTACATTGGCTTCATCGAAGGGAATGCGATCTTCGAGCAAAAGGCCGACGTCGTGGTTTGTGACGGTTTCAGTGGCAACGTCGCGCTGAAATCTATGGAAGGCACTTCCCAATTAATTACCCATTATCTCCGACAGGAGTTTAACTCAGGGTTCTACGGAAAACTCGCGGGCATGATTGCCCGGCCCGTTCTTAATTCACTAACAGTAAAACTTGATCCGCGCCGCTACAATGGCGCCAGCCTGGTTGGTCTGAACGGTATCGTTATAAAGAGCCACGGAGGTGCTGACCAGGTTGCTTTTCAGCAAGCGATTCAAACTGCGATGATTGAAGTCGAAAAAGCTGTGCCGGATCAGATCCGCAAAATGTTAGAAAAGCAGGCCGATTAATGTTTTCCAGAATCGCCGGAACAGGTATGTACGTTCCCGAACGGGTGCTGACCAACGATGAACTGGCGAAGATGGTCGATACCACGGGCGAATGGATTCGAAGCCGCAGCGGCATTGAACGTCGGCGAATTGCCGCAGATGATGAATTGACCTCCGATCTGGGAGGCAAGGCGGCGGCCGAGGCGATTAAAGCCGCTGGCGTCACCTCGGAGGACATCGATTTTCTGGTCGTGGGTACGACGACGCCGGATCTCGTTTTCCCCAATGTGGGTTGTCTGATTCAGGACCAACTTGGGATTCCGGTATGCCCAGCGTTCAGTATCGAAGCCGCGTGCAGTGGGTTCATCTATGCGCTCAGTGTGGCGGATCGTTTCGTTGCGGCCGGTCAGGCCAAATGCGCCTTGGTCATCGGTGCCGAAACCCTGTCGCGCATTACCAACTGGAATGACCGATCTACCTGTGTGTTGTTTGGCGACGGCGCGGGAGCTGTCGTATTGCAGCCATCGGAGAAGGCCGGTGTCATCTCAACTCATCTGCGGGCCGACGGTGGATACAAATCGCTTCTGAATACTGCAGGCGGCATCTCAAAACGCCCCGATATGCCTTTAGATGAGTCACTGAATATCCAGATGCGGGGTAATGAGACATTCAAGGTAGCAGTTAAAAGTTTGGGAAACATTGTCGACGAAACGCTCGCAGCCAATGATATGGAGCGATCTGAGATCGATTGGCTGGTGCCGCATCAGGCTAACTACAGAATCATCCAAGCAACCGCCAAACGCCTTGGTATGCCGAT
>JAYZJE010000006.1:0-12105 GCA_036164895.1 Pseudomonadota bacterium | reverse complement strand
CTCGTCTTGGTACCACTGACCGAGTCCGATGAAATACTCGTTAGAGATCATGCACCCTTTGGGTTGGCCGGTGGTCCCAGAAGTGTAGAGCAGAGCCGCCTCAGTGGCGTTGCTCGCAGCTTCGGTGCGTGAGGGCGTAGGCGCTGCGGGTAGCTTAGGAAAGCGGTCCGTTGCAACAACTGGCGCCTTGGAACCCGAGAGCTCAACGGCCTGTGCAGAGCGGGCCGTAACCTCGGGCAGGCAGACGAGCGCACAGGCATCGCTGTGTTCGATCTGGTAGGCAATATCGCCGACCGGCAGTGCCGCATCGATTGGCAGTACACTTACACCAAGGCCGTTTAGCGCTAGGAAATGGAAAAAGAATTCCGGGCGGTTTTCAAGTAGCAGCCCGATTCGATGGCCGAGGCCGTAGCTGCGGTTACGGTAGGCGACTTGAAGATCTGCAACGTGATCGAAGGCTTCAGCGTAGGTCCACTCGCGTGGTTCGATACCATAGGAACTGGCCGCCTGATTGGTGAGGCAAAAAAATGGGCTGCTGGGAAATTTCCGGGCAGCGGCAGCAAACTCCAAATATGGTGACATGTCTTTGGGCAGTTCTGCCTATGTGAACTGCCGTTGTGGCAGTGAATTTCTATCCTAAACTTGAATTATTTGGCGTTACAACATTATGTGCGTCGTTAAACGAATTGGCACATATACAACAACCTGACGGATATTGATATGCTGTTTCGAATGCCTACTGCGTTGATTTGTGTCTACGGACGGTCACGCTGATGACCGTGCACGACGGGCGCGGAAATAGCCTAATGATAGAAGGAAGCATGAAATGGAAGATCCCGTGATCGTGCGACGTAAGCCTTACCTCGTCGAGCTTGAGCAGGGCAAGAGTTATCTCTGGTGCACCTGTGGACGCAGCAAGACGCAACCGTTTTGTGATGGATCGCATAAGCTCACTGAATTCCAGCCATTGAAATGGGTCGCCGAAAAGACCGGTGAAAAATTATTGTGCGCCTGTAAGCACACGGCAGCACAGCCTTTTTGTGACGGATCTCACAACCGACTATCAGATACCTACGCCGAGGCCAGCGAAGACGATGGCGTAAAGGCGACGGTCGTCAACTATCTAGCAGCCGCAGGCGGTGCGTTGAAGGCCCATCTAGACAATGGCTGCTACGTTATTCGTGTCCCCGGCGAGGCTATGCAGGCTGTTGCCGCGCTGAAAATCTTCCCACTCATCGACGCCGGTGATGGTGCCGAGCACCTGTCGCAGTTCTATGCCGTTGTTGAGACGGGTGAATCGCCAATACTTCGATACCCGGGCAGCGACGTGGTGCTGTTCACGCTGTCAGGATGCGGTGACGTTATTATTGGCGGCCGGGCATTCCCGGTTGCTCCGGGGACTGGCGTTTGCATCAAGCCCGGCGAGGGATTCCAAATTGCCAGCGACGGCACACAGCCCATCGTCCTCAATATTTCGGTCTGTCCGCAATGCGAAACGCCGGAATACCTGGATGAGATGCCGGCGTTATTTGATGCCTCGGTGCCGGAGCGCACACAGGGGGTGGACGAAAGCAATCGGGAAGTCATGGGGGATCGCTTTTTCCAGGTTCTGATCGACGACCAGTCTCACCACACGCCGGTGACTCAATTTATCGGAGAAATCCCACGGTCCAGGGCCGCCCATCACCGCCATCTGTATGAGGAGACGATTACGATCCTGTCCGGAGAGGGCTTTCTCTGGACGGACCAAACGCGAGCGCCGGTGCAGCCGGGCGATACGATTTTCCTGCCACTCAAACAGGCTCACTCGCTGGAGTGCACATCGGATGGGGGTATGCAGTTGATCGGGGTGTTTTACCCGTCGATGTCGCCGGCAATTAACTACTGAGTTTCACCAATTCCACATCGTGCCATCCTGCAACCGGTTTACGGGCAGATAAGCACGTTGATAAGGATGCTTGCGGGCGAGGGTGGTATCGATGGTGACACCCAGTCCGGGCTCGTCGCCGGGGTGCAGGTATCCGTCCTTGAACGTGTAGGCGTGTGGGAAAACACGGTCGGTTTCATCGGTGTGCCGCATGTATTCTTGAATTCCAAAATTAGGGACCCATAAGCCGAAATGTAAAGCTGCAGCCATACACACAGGCGACAGGTCGGTGGCTCCGTGACACCCTGTTCGCACGTTGAACATTCCGGCAAAGTCGGCAACCCGGCGTAAGTGGGTGATGCCACCACAATGCACGACAGTCGTGCGAATATAATCGATTAATTGCTCACGGATGAGATCCTGGCAGTCCCAGATTGAATTAAACACTTCCCCAACTGCCAGTGGCGTAACAGTGTGCTGACGAATCAATCGGAAACTTTCCTGATTTTCGGCCGGCACTGGATCCTCGAGCCAAAAGAGTCGATGCGGCTCCAAGGATTTGCCCAGCCGTGCGGCCTCGATCGGCGTTAGCCGATGATGGGCATCGTGCAGCAGGTGGGGACCGTAGCCGAATTCTTCCCGAAGTTTTGCAAACACGCCAGGAATGTAATCGAGATAGGCTTCGGTTGACCAAATGGTTTCGGTGGGTGAATCGCTATCGGCGGGCTCGTAAAACATTTTGTCGGCAGAAACACCGTAGGTAGAGGACAAACCAGGTACCCCTGCTTGCACACGTATGGCACGGTAGCCGAGTTCTAGGTATTTGCGTACTGCGTCGATCACGTTCTGGGTTGTCTCGCCGTTCGCATGGCCGTATGCGAGCATTCCATCCCGGCTGCGGCCACCCAGCAGTTGATACAGAGGCATGCCTGCAGCCTTGGCCTTGATATCCCAGAGGGCTGTATCCACGGCCGCAGTTGCACACATGGTCACCGGGCCGCGGCGCCAATAAGCACCACGATAGAGGTACTGCCAAATGTCCTCGATTCGCTGAGCGTCACGACCAATCAGGCACGGGATCACGTGGTCGTTGAGATATGCGGCGACTGCCAGCTCCCGCCCGTTCAGGGTGGCGTCACCGAAACCTTCGAGACCGGCATCGGTTTGAATTTTGAGGGTGACAAAATTGCGGCCCGGGCAGGTGACGATCACTTCTATATCCGTAATTTTCATTGCTGGTCCTTTGCGGGCGTCGCGTTGGCCGGATGAATGGGTTTTGCGTCGGGTTTGCACATATATGAATCGGGGTGCCTAAGCTGCCAGTAGATTACCAAACAGGATTGCGACGATTCCAATCGGCACCACAAAGCGTAATAAGAACATCCAAATACGATACCAAGCCCCGTCGGCCAGTCCGACCTCTTGTCGGATCGACTCGCGTTGCATCGCCCAGCCGGCGAACGCAGCGAGCAACAACGCTCCAATGGGCATCATCACGTTGGCGGTGAGGAAGTCGAACAAATCAAAGATGGTTTTATCGGCGAAATAGTCGAAGACCCCGAGCGGCCGAATCTCGGACCATAGATTAAACGATAGCACGACCGACAGTCCGACCAGCCATGCACCCGCTGCAAGCACCACCGTGCTGATGGGGCGACTGAATCCCCGGTGCTCTTCGAGCCAGCAGACAACTGGTTCCAGCATCGCAATGGAGGAGGTCAGTGCAGCGATAAACGTTAGGACGAAAAACAAAGTGGCGAAAACAATCCCCCCAGGCATTTGGCCGAATGCGATCGGCAAGCTGATAAACACCAACCCGGGTCCTTCAGCTGGTGCAAGCCCAGATGCAAATACCAATGGAAAGATAGCCAACCCCATCATCAGTGCTATGGTGGTATCGGCTGCTGCGATCGTGATAGCCGCCTTTGGAATTGACACGCTCGGCGGCATGTAAGCGGCGTAGGTGATCATGGCCCCTACGCCGATGGCGAGCGAAAAGAACGCCTGCCCGAGTGCCATTAGGATGACCGTACCGTTCAATTTCGCAAGATCGGGCGTGAACAGAAATTTGAGCGCGCCAGCAAAATCCGCGGTTATCGCGCCGTAGAGAACCAGCAACACGACCAGAGCCGCAAGGACCGGCATCAACAACTTCGTCGCCACCTCCAGCCCTTTGCGGACGCCCCGTGCGACAACGACCGCAGTCAGCAGCATGAACAAAGCCTGCCAAAAGGCTAGCCTCACCGGCGATCCTGTCAAGTTGCCGAATACCCTAGCCGAAGCTTGCGCATCGATCCCGTCGAAGCGCCCCGTGATGGAAAGTACAATGTAGTCAAGTGAGCAGCCGTCGACAACCCAGTAGAAGACTATTGCCAGCATCGGTGTGATTACGGCAAACCACCCGATGCTGTGCCAAAATTTGCCCCGACCTGCGTCTGCAGTAAGTCGTTGCATCGTCGCCGGCGCGCTGTGACCACCGCGCCGGCCCATCGCGAGCTCCGCCATCAACAGCGGTATTCCGATGCAGGCGATGCATAGCAAGTAGACCAGCACAAATACTCCCCCGCCATTCTGACCTGCGATGTAGGGGAAGCGCCAAATGTTACCGAGCCCTACCGCGCTGCCGACAGTTGCCAGCACAAATGCCTTTTGTGATGACCAGCGTTCGTGGACGAATTCCGTGGCGGTGGGTTGGCTCATTTTCAGCCCCGGAAATAGGGAATCACGCGTTCGCCCATCAATCGAATGGCCTCGGCAGGATTCGGTCCGAGTGGACCGCCTAAGTTGACCTGGGTGATACCCATCGCCGCCACCGTTTCGATCTGTGCGATCACTTCGTTTGGTGTTCCAGCAATCGCGAGACGAAACATCTGCTCGGTAACGCTCGATGCCGCCTTTTCATAACGACCGTTGTCGATCAATTTCTTTAACGGCAGAAAATCGCTAGGTGCAAGCCCAACGGTTTCAAGCGCGGGAGTTTCGAGGTACGGGCCAAAGTAGGCAATCATTTTGCGCAATACATCGGTAGCCGCGCTGTGCGTTTCGGACAAAGCCAACCAGCCGCAACCAGCGATGTCGATCTCGGCTGGGTCACGCCCAGCATCGTCGGCGCCCGCAGTAATGGCATGCACCATGTAGGCGGCGGATTCTGGCGGCGTAATCATTGGCAGGCTGCCATCGCCAATTGCTCCGCTCAGTGCGAGGTAATCAGGCCCGAAAGCACAGACATAGATCGGTATTTCGGCACGGATGGGCTCGAAGCGCAGGTAGCACTGGTCGGTCCACTCGAATTCTTTTCCCTTGTAGTTCACTATTTCACCGCGCAATAACGCGCGCACTATTTCGACCGCTTCTCGTGTCCGGACCACATAGTTGCTTGCGTCGATACCGGTCCATTCAACCATTGCCGGTCCGTGCAACCCTAGGCCTAGCACCGCGCGCCCATCCGACAATTCATCCAGAGTTGCCACGTAGGTGGCAATTTCTGCAGGATTCGTCGTGTATGGATTGGTGCCAACGCTTCCGATCTTGATCTTGGTCGTGTGCTCGGCAACGGCGCTGGTCATCGCCCAGGTATTGCGCATGAAAGTGTCGTGGGGAAACCAGACGAAGTCGAAGCCGGCCTGCTCGGCGAGTACGCTCAAATGCACAGTTTCCCGCGCCGTGCCAACATAGCCAATAAAACGAATGCCAAATTTCACGGGTATGCGGGCCTACAACATGGCGATAACGGATTTGTGCTCCGTATATTCAATGAGCCCTTCCCAACCATTCTCGCGCCCCCAACCCGATTCGCGGTAGCCCCCGAACGGCACGGCCATGTCTGGGATGCCATGGCAATTAATCCATACCAAGCCCGCCTTGATTTCGCCGGCCAGTCGGTGGGCTCGGCTGATATCCTGAGTCCAGATACTGGCTGCCAGGCCGTAGCTCGAATCGTTGGCGCGCGCCTCCACATCGGATTCGCTACTAAATTGCATCGCAGAGAGCACCGGACCGAATATTTCTTCCCGAACCACACGCATGTCGTGCGTGGTATTGGCCAGCACGGTCGGCGCGAGAAAGTAGCCGCCGTCGATGTCGAGGCGTTCACCACCTGCGACGAGATCAGCGCCTTCTGCCAGCCCGGATTCCACGAGGCTGCATACCCGATTCAGATGCTGTTCGGAAATCAGTGGTCCCATGTCAGCCGTCGGGTCCGATCCAGGCCCGATTTTCAGCTTGTTGGCAAAATGCACGATACCGTCGATGAAATCACTGTATATCGATTCTTCGACATACAGTCGCGATCCCGCCACGCAAATTTGCCCTGCATTTGAAAAAATCGCTTGCGCTGCTCCGGGGATGGCGCGATCGAGTTCGGCATCAGCGAGCACAATTACCGGTGATTTGCCCCCGAGTTCCAAGGTTACTTTCTTCAAGTTTTCGCCGGCGGCTTGGGCAATTTGCTTTCCGACGCTGGTGGATCCGGTGAATGAAACCTTGGCAATTCCCGGATGTTGGACCATAGCCGCGCCGACGGACTCACCATCTCCGGTCAGGATGTTTACAACGCCTGGCGGTACACCCGCCTCGAGCATGATTCCGCCCAGTCGCAGCGTCGTCAGTGGCGTTTTTTCATCGGGTTTGAGCAAGCAGGAGCAACCGGCCGCCAGGGCCGGCGCGATCTTCCAGGAGGCCTGCACTAGGGGTCCATTCCACGGGACGATCAGTGCCACGACACCAATAGGTTCTCGGCGAGTGTAGACATGAAAAGCTTGGTCCGGAACGGTCGAGATGTCTTTGGTCGTGCCTTCGATCTTGGTGCACCAACCCGCGTAGTAGCGGAAACATTCCGCCGCGAATGGAACCTCACCTGTCTGGACGCCAGTCCTAGACTTTCCGGTATCGAACATTTCGAGTTCGGCCAGTTCTTCCGCGTTTTCTTCCATTAAATCGGCGATGCGCCACATGATCTTGGCCCGCTGGGCCGGTGTTATGCCTCGCCAAGTCTTTTGGTCGAAAGTGCGGCTGGCGGCACTGACGGCGCGGTCGACGTCGGTGGCGTTGCCGGCCGCAGCTTTAGCAATCACGGCACCGGTTGACGGGTCGAAAATTTTGGACCACTCATTGCTCGCCGACGCGACCCACTCGTCGCCGATCAGCATGAGTAGCGGCTCTGAAAGAAATGTGGCAACCCGTTCGGAAATCATCTCCGCACCTTTTTTGTTCCTAGGATAGGCTTACTTTTGGGGTTTCGTTCTGTTCCCGAGCGGTGCCGGTCAGGTATTCTCGCAACGCTGCGAGCACGGCCTCATTTTCGTGATCGAGACCGACCGTGATTCGGAGAACGTGTTCTTGGGCTCCGGTGCTGGGGGGCCGGGGAATGATTCCGCGGCTTTCCAGATGGGCGATCGCGCCGCGCGCGGACCCCTCGCTACAACCGCTAAAATCAATCAGGTAGAAGTTGGCAACGCTGGGTACCACGGCGAGCCCCAGACCGGCCAATTCGTCGGAAATGCGGGCCAACCAGCCGGCATTGTGCTCCCGGACGCGTTCGATGAATGCGGTGTCTTTGACCGCCGCCGCCGCTGCTGCCAGTGCTGCACAATTGGTGTTGAACGGACAGCGGATGCGCTGCACGATGTCGATGATAGCTTTGGGGCCGTAAGCCCATCCGATACGCAACCCCGCCAGTCCATATATCTTGGAAAAGGTCCGTGTCATGATGACATTGGCAGATTCTCGGACCAAAGTCGCGCCGGGGTCAAAATCGGGCTGCACCACATATTCCGCATAGGCGCAATCGAGCAACAACAGCACATCCGGCGGCAGGCCGTCGTTTAATCTAGCCACCTCTTTCTGACTCAGATAGGTGCCGGTCGGGTTGTTCGGATTGGCAATCGACACCATGCGGGTCTTTCGCGTAACCCGATCGAGGATCGCGTCGACGTCGATGCGAAAGTTTTTTTCGGGCGCAATGACGATTTTTGCATCTTGCACCATGCCGTAGATTGGGCACATGACAAAGTGGTTTTCGGAAATCAGCAATTCGTCGCCGGGCCCGACATAGGCACGTGTCAAAAGCCCGATCAATTCATCTGAACCGTTGCCGCAGACAATGCGGTCCACTTCCAGTCCGTGAACTTCAGCTATGGCGCGTATTAGCTCCATCTGGCCAGCGTCCGGATATCGGTGCAAGCGATTTTCGGCTGCACGAAATGCGGCCATCGCCTTTGGGCTTGGGCCGAGTGAAGATTCATTACTCGACAGTTTGAAAGGATCGGCGATATCGGGCAGCGAGCTCTTACCGGCCTCATAGGGCGTGATCTTCAGTATGTTTTGCCGGGGTTCGGGTTGTTTCATACTCTTATGCACCTTGTTGTGCACGGTAGGCGCCCATCTTTTTCTCCAGCCGAAGGCTATACCGTGAGAATGTGAAGCAGAACATCCAGAAAAACAAGGCCGTGAAGAAGTATCCCGTGGCGCTTACGCCTTGACTGAGCCAGGCGGGATCGGAAGCAGCCGACTGCACCATACCGAGAAGGTCAAACAAACCGACAATCAGCAACACCGTGGTCTCCTTGAACAACCCGATGAAGTTGCTGGTGATCTGCGGCATAGCAACGGGCATAGCCTGGGGAAGAATCACGAGGAAAGTTCGTGGCCAATACCCCAAACCGAGGGCTTCAGCTGCTTCGTTTTGGCCCTCGGGGATACTTTGCATTGCGCCGCGCATCACTTCGGCTAGATAACTGGACATCAGGATAGACAGGGCTATTAATGCCCGGAGGAGTTTGTCGACTTCGACATCTGCCGGCATGAACAGCGGGAACATGATAATGGCAACGAACAACACCATCAGCGCCGGAACGCTGCGCCAGAACTCGATCCAGGTCGTGCAGACAATTCGCAGCAGCGGTATCGAGGAGCGGCGTCCCAGCGCCAGCAGGATGCCAGTCGGTAATGAAGTGGCCAGGACAAACACCGCGGTGATGATCGTAAGGAAGAATCCGCCCCATTGGCTGGTTGCAATGTGGGGCAAGCCGAATTTTCCACCCAGAAACAGGAAAATCCCGATCATTGGGTAAGCGGCAAGCAACAACGGTATCAGCCAGCGTTTCTTCGGGAAGCGCGGGATGAAAGCTGGGAGCGCCAGCAAGATACCTAAAGCCACGCCAACGTTAATACGCCATCGCTGATCGGCCGGATAGAGCCCGTAAATCAGCTGGTCGAATCGCGCCCAGATGAATGGCCAACACGCCGCCGTCTTGATCGGGCAGGCATCTGGCTCCGTGCCTATCCAATAAGCATCGACGATTAGCCACCGGAAAATTGGCACAAACACGAAATACATAACCGCCAAGGCCACTATAGTGAGCGCCGTATTGAGTGGCGACGAAAACAAATTGCGTTGCAGCCATGTCAGCGACGAGGCGAGTGGCAATCGATTCCCATTTTGTTTTGCTTTCATCACGAGCTAAACCGGTTTCTATGTGATTTGAATCAGCGCCAGCCGCCGGTTATACCAGTTCATGAAAAGCGCCATACACAGTGAGATGAAGGCGTAGACCAACAAGGTCATGCCCATGATCACGATCGGTTGGCCAACCAGGTTGTTGACGGTGCCGACGAAAACCGACACGATTTCTGGATAGGCGATCGCGGCGGCCAGCGAAGTGCTCTTGAAAAGATTGAGGTAGACGGTTGTCAGTGGCGGGATCATAACCCTGAGCGCCTGCGGAAACAGTATCAATCGCAGCGATAGTCGCCTCGACAGCCCGAGGGCGTCGGCAGCCTCCAGCTGCTCGCGCGGGACGGATTGAAACGCGGAGCGGACGATCTCACCGATATAGGTTGCGTTATACATCGACAAACCGACTACCAGCGCCAGAAATTCCGGGCTAAGCACCAATCCGCCTTGATAGCTGAAGCGCCCCATCTCGGGGATATCCCAGGTTAACCCAGTGGCGCCACTGGCAATGGCGAGCATCGGCAGACCGGCCAGCAGGCCGATCGCGGGTAGCATTACCGGGACACGCTGACCAGATTGGTACTGCCGGCGTCGGGCGATGCGCGCTAGCCATACGATCCCAATGACCGCCAGCAGCAACGCTGCGATCAGCCAGGCCGATCCATACTGGACTTCGGGTGTGGGCACGAACAAGCCACGTTTATTAAGGAAGGCTAGGTCAAACAGCCCAAGACTATCTTGGGATCGAGGCAGTACGCGCAAAGTGATGAAGTACCAGAAAAAAATCTGTAGCAACGATGGAATGTTCCGGAAGGTTTCAACGTAGGCGGAACCTAGACAGGAGATCAACCAGTTGCTCGACAATCGCGACACGCCGACGATCAAACCCAGCATGCTGGCGCCGATGATAGCGGCGAATGCCAGCACCAGAGTATTGAGCAGTGCGACGATGAAAGCGCGTGCGAAACTGGAGTTAGCATCATAGGGGATCAGCGTTTGACTGATCTCGAATCCGGCGCGCCGCCACAGAAAATCGATCCCGGAACTTACACCCAGCCGATCGAGGTTGGCCTGAGTAGCCGTGATGACCCAGACAGCAACAATCGCAATGATTGCAATGACCAGAAGCTGATAGCCTAACTGGCGCTTCATAATTGTTTATTGCGTTTCACTCAGCGAAACGGCAGCGCTGAATGCAGGCCACCGTCTTTCCAATTGGCATTTAAGCCGCGATCCAGCCCGAGTGGCTCGAAATTGCGCGCCCACAGGTCGGGGTAGCTACCGACAAGCTTAATAATGTTGTAGGCCCAGTCATTGGACAGCCCCAAGGCTTCCCCAAGGTCGCCGTGCAGGCCAAGCAATCGCTTGGCTTCCGCATTTTCTGTGTGTGCCCTGATTTCATCGACGTTGCCCTGATTGATGCCAAGCTCTTCCGCTGCAATCTGAACATTGAAAGACCAAAGGGCGATGTCTCGCCATCTAGGGTCACCTTGGCGAACCATTGCGGCCATCGGTTCCTTGGAGATAACCTCGGTCAGTATCACGTGGTCGTCCCGGTCCGGCCAGCCGGCAATCCGACCGGCTGTCGATGCGCGTTCATTTGTGAACGCATCGCAGCGGTCACTCTGGTAAGCCTGCAGTCCTTTGTCGGCATCAGCGAACGTCACCGGTGTGTAGCGCATCCCGTGCGTGTCAAAATAATCCGACAGGTTGAGTTCCAGGGTTGTGCCTTGGGCCACGCAAATTGTGGCGCCGTCCAGGTCGGCCACGGTTTTCACACCAGAATCGCGTCGGACGACAAAGCCCTGTCCGGCCCAGAAGTAGACGCCGGTGTAGTCCAGTCCAAGGGTCGTGTCGCGCGTGAACGACCAGGTTGCACCGTCGGGGAAGATGTCGATGCTGCCGCCCTGCAGTAACGTAAATACTGTATGCGGCGTGATCGGAATATATTCAATTTGGATTTTTCCGAAAACGGCGGCGGAGATTGTCTTGCAGTGATCGATATCGAAGCCGACCCGCTCGCCATCGTCATTGACGCTGGTGAACCCGGGACTGCCCTCTATGACCCCGCAGCGTAGATAGCCGCGCTTGGTGACTTCTTCCAGCGTATCCGCATTCGCACAGGTCGCGGCCGCAAAGATCAAAAGCAGCGTGCAATGAATAAGGACGTGCATATCGGGTCGGAAATTTCTCGTGAGTTCTTATGATCCGGTGCCGGCCGTTTCCGGGCTTCGGAAGACTTTATGCGTAAATTGTATGGCTCTGCAAGGCTGTGCGCGGTTTTGCTTGTCGACAGTGTTCGTTCTGACCGCGACGAAATTGCCCTGTACGGGGAGGAAGAACCATCCGAAAAGCTTAGCCGCTAGTGATCAAGGATTTGGCTCAAAAACAGTCGCAATCGTTCCGACTTGGGCTGCTCAAAAAAACTGGTCGGATCGTTTTGTTCGACTATCCGACCCTCATCCATGAACAAGATCCGGTTGGCGATCTCACGGGCAAACCCCATCTCGTGCGATACACATAGCATCGTCATGCCGGATTCGGCTAACTCGACCATGGTATCCAGGACTTCGCGAACCATTTCGGGGTCCAGGGCCGAGGTCGGTTCGTCGAACAGCATGATACGTGGATTCATGCACAGCGCGCGGGCAATGGCAACACGCTGTTGCTCGCCTCCGGACAGTTGGGCCGGATGCTTGTTCGCCTGCTCCGGAAGCTTGACTCGTTCCAAGTATTTCAGCGCCGTGTTTTCGGCATCTCGACGAGGTATCTTCCGCCCCCAGGT
>JAYZJE010000005.1:0-4175 GCA_036164895.1 Pseudomonadota bacterium | reverse complement strand
GAACAGGTCGTCGTTGAAGTCATAGCTCAGATTCAGCCGATAGGTTGGTTCTGACCAACTCTTGCTATCACGCACAACTCCGGTAGGAAAGCGATCGAAATCAGCGGCTTCCAAAGGCTCGCTGAGATCAGACAGGGCAGGGGCACCATCCAGCAGAAAAATATTGACCCGGGGACGGCCGGCCCATGCTTTCTTCTCGTGGGTGTAACGCAATCCAGCCGTAAGGTGGAGGTCGTCGGTAAGATCGTAGGTACCGTCAACGAAACCGGCGAAGGTTTCAGCATCTTGTCTATTACACAGGATCAAAGGATTAGTGTTGAAAAACCCAGAGGGTGTCCCAAGGAAGAAATTGTCTAAAAATCCAACCACCTGCAGCACGCAGAATTTCGTGTCATCTGATTGATAAAAACCGCCAACGACAAAATTGAGCGGCCCGTCCGACTGCGACGCTAGGCGGATTTCTGCCTGCGTGGTTTCACGATTATCATCGCGGGTTGCATCAAATAAAGATTGCGGTCCAGTGCTGCCCGTATACGAGCTCGGCAACCGCGATTCCTGATCCCGATATCCGACGTTTGCATAAACGGTGTAACTGCCAAGGTCCAATTCGGTGTTCAGATAATAGCCGTTAATGTCGACCTGGTGCCCACCCGTCATATTCAAGCCCAAATCGTCACGGAGAGTGCTGCCTGCATTGTCAATCGGGTCACCGGTTGCTGCCGGATAACCCCAAAGCGGAAACAAATAACCCGCTCCGGATTCAGCGACGATCGGAGGCGAATCGCCATTGTCTCGAACCATTTCGTATTGGAATAAGGCATTGAAGTTTTCGGTGGGTTGCCACAACAACTTGGCTCGCCCGGAAAAGACATCGTCGCCGCCAATTTTACTGCCATCACCACTTCCCGACACACCCGCGTAGAGAGGATCAACCGGCGCGGCAGCCAAAGGACCGAGGGGCCCAAAGACCGCGTTGTTCTTGTAATAGCCGTCCGACTGCAGGTACATCCAGGCAAGTCGAAATGCGAGCGTATCGTCTACAAGCGGAAGGTTGAGGGCCATGTTCATTTTCCGAGTGCCATACTCGGCGAGTCTCAAGGAAACATTTCCACTCCCTTCGTTCAGGACCGGGCGCTTGGTACGCACATTGATCACCCCGCCGGTTGTGTTCTTTCCGAACAAGGTGCCTTGTGGGCCGCGCAAAACTTCTATTGCTTCAATGTCAAACAATTCAAGATTGGAAGTTTGTATGTGCGGCACAACAAAATCGTCAATAGTTACGCCAACCGGTGACTCTTTATAGAGGATGATCGTTGTTTCAGCGACACCGCGCATTGCAAACTGTGCTGACTTGAATGCGGAAACAGTG
Source organism: Pseudomonadota bacterium (assembly GCA_036164895.1). GTDB lineage: Bacteria > Pseudomonadota > Gammaproteobacteria > Steroidobacterales > JAPUGB01. Next base: position 2,806 of record JAYZJE010000005.1, on the reverse strand, counting down.
CCGGACGAAAGACCGGGGACTGCCATAGCAATATCGTTAAGATCACGCCAACCAAACGATTCAATCGCGTCTCCAGATAGAGCCGTCATGGCGATAGGTGTGGTCAAGATATCGGTTTCACCGCGACGCGATGCAGTGACCAGAATTTCTTCGAGCTCCGCATTCTGAGCAAAGCTCGTCAACGGCGTCAGAAAAACAACTGCTGCAACAACTGAAGTGACGCATGCAAAACGAAATTTCATGGCGCTAACCCCCGTAAACCGAGATGTGTAAGCTTGATTACTGCGTTTGCCTTTAGCCGCAACCGCAACTCCTTTGGCTGCCCACACTGTACCCCTAATGGTTGAAAAGAATCAAGCCAGGCTGTTTTTCAAGACCCAACGACTTGTTGCCCCCTCTGGCTTATCAAATCGCCTGTTTGTGGTAGAAAAAAGACATTGACTTGAGGGTGCGGGTGCCGGCTGCAGCTGGCTGCCTTGCCGTTGAATGAAAACAGTCGAGTTTGTTTTTTTGGCTGGTACAATTACAGGCGGATGTCTGGACCGAGCCGCCCCGATTCGATGCTTTGGGGCGCGAACGAGACCTTTTAAGGAGAACAAAATGGCCTACGATTTCCGTAAGGGCTGGGCAGTCAATCCTGCTGCTGCTGCCGGCTCCATGGAAGCGAAGGTTCCGTATATCGACAACGGCACGGAACAGATCACACCGGAACGGTTTTATGCGCCGGAATGGATGGCGCTGGAAAGGGAACATTTGTGGCCGCGTGTCTGGTTGATTGCCGGAGTCGTTTCTGGCGTGTCGGCACCGGGGGACTATTTCACCTTTGATTTAGGGCGTGAAAGTTTTCTTATTACGCGCACGGACGCCGGCGATATTAAGGCTTTCTATAACGTTTGCCAGCATCGTGGTAACCGGCTTGTGCATAACGATTTAGGCAGCGTGCCGAGGTTTACCTGCTCGTTTCACTCGTGGCAGTACGGATTAGACGGCACCTGTGAGAGGCTAACCGATGAAGCTACCTTCCGTCCTGAAGTTATCTGCCAGCGGCCAAGTCTGCATCAAGTCAGATGTGAGACCCAGGCTGGCCTGATTTTCATCAACATGGATGACAACGCAGCACCGCTGGATGATTTTATCGGCTTGCCGGCGGGCTATTTGGAGCAATATCACCTCAACGAGATGTACGTCGTACGTCATAGTGTCAGCGAATGGGCGGCCAACTGGAAGACCGGCGTGGATGCGTTTTATGAAACCTACCACCTGCATGCGGTCCATCCCGAAACGCAGACCGTCATGAACGACCTGAACGTGCAATGCGATCTGTATCCGAACGGGTTCAGTCGGATGGTCGTGCCGCTGGGACAAAAGAGTGAGCGTATCGCAGACCAGCAAGAGGTTGATGAAGGACTTCGGTTCATGATGCAGGATGCGGGCATGAATCCGGATGAGTTTTCTGGCTCCGCAGCAACGGTGCGGGAGGCCATGCAGCAAACCAAGCGGGAGCGAGCAGCCCGCTGTGGCCTGGATTACTCGGAGTTGGTCGATGGGCAGCTGAGTGACAGTTACGCGACCGGTATATTCCCGAACGTGCAAATCGGGTTGCATGCCGAGGGTGCTTTCCTGATGCGGTTTATCCCGCATGCTACCGACCCAGAACGCTTCTTCTACAACACGATGACGCTGTGGCGGCCCGGCGATGACCCGAGCTACACGGTCCCGGCCTGGATGGGGTTACCCGAGGGTGCCGATGTGTCGGGCGAGACGCGACCGGAGATCGAACGCACCGGCATCGGTGAATCACCTGACTTGGGGCAGGTCCTCGATCAGGATTCCGAACTGCTGCCGACCGTGCAGGCCGGCATTCGTTCTCGCGGTTTCTCAGGGCCGTTGTGGTCCGAGCAGGAGCAGCGATTGCGTCACTTCCATAAGGAGCTTGACCGCTATCTGTCCGGTGAAAAATAGTGTTGCGGTGAGGTTCGTGTCACCAGGAATTATACTTGCTGAAGCGGGCTGTACCGCATACCCTCCTTATGGGTCTGCGCCGGCCCCCCCGCGGCGGTCAGTCGTGAACCCCGTCAGGCCCGGGAGGGAGCAGCGGTAGCGGTGATGCCGGGCGCCGGGGTGCGGCTGGCGCGGACACATACACTGCTAGCAGTACTGTGTTGGGATCGGCGGATGTTCGGGCAACATAATCAATGACTTATCTCGCGCTCGCGCGAAAATGGCGTCCCGGAAGCTTCGACAAAGTGGTCGGCCAGAGCCACGTCGTTCGGGCGCTGAGCAATGCACTTGATTCGGGACGGGTGCACCATGCTTATCTGTTCGCCGGTACGCGCGGCGTTGGTAAAACCACGATTGCTCGGATACTGGCCAAGGCACTGAATTGCGAACAGGGTATGTCGGCAAGGCCATGCGGAGAATGTACCGCCTGCATTGGCATTGACGGTGGCCGATTTATCGACCTGATTGAGGTTGATGCCGCTTCGCGCACCAAGGTCGAGGATACTCGGGAGTTGCTTGATAACGTTCAATACAGGCCGGCTTCAGGTCGATACAAAGTCTATCTTATCGACGAAGTCCACATGCTTTCGAAGCATTCCTTCAATGCTTTGTTGAAAACCCTCGAGGAGCCGCCGCCGCACGTAAAGTTTCTGTTTGCAACCACCGACCCGCAGAAATTGCCGCTAACGGTGCTGTCCCGTTGCCTGCAATTCAACCTCACACGGCTGCCGGTGGCGCAGATTGTCGAACGAATGGCCCACATTTGCGCTGACGAGGGAGTAGATGCGGATCCAGCCGCCCTTGT
>JAYZJE010000004.1:0-12809 GCA_036164895.1 Pseudomonadota bacterium | reverse complement strand
CGGAGGGCACCGAGATGGTGATGCCGGGCGATAACATTCAGATGAAGGTGGAGTTGATTTCACCGATTGCGATGGAGGATGGACTGCGGTTTGCGATCCGCGAGGGCGGCCGCACGGTTGGGGCCGGTGTGGTGGCTCAGATTATTGAGTGAGGTTGTAGCAAAGCCTGGATAAGCGCATGGATACTGAAGTTCGGCGTACGATTTTCCGCTGGGAATATTGTTCGCTGGAGTGGCGGCGCCGGGCTTGGTGGTAAAGTTTATCGAGTAATTGGCAAAGTCTGGATTTTGGTTTAAGTCTGCGGTAGTGATCAAGGCGATTCTTTTGGCGGCGTGCCGTGTTGTGTGCGTCAAATCACCTTGATGAATTCACCGCTGTGGGTGCACAAGGCCAGTAGCTCAATTGGTAGAGCGGCGGTCTCCAAAACCGCAGGTTGGGGGTTCGAGACCCTCCTGGCCTGCCATGATCCTGACGGCGATTCTTTCTCGGGTGCTAAATGACTACAAAAGTACAGACGGGTCCAGGCCCTCTGGACACAGTCAAGCTGTTGTTGGCAGCGCTGGTTCTTCTAGGCGGAATCGTCGCTTATTACTATTTTGAGGACGAGTCGATCCTGCTGCGCGCAGCAGGCGTGTTGATCGGATTGGCACTGGGCGTTGTTATAGCGATGCAGTCCGTCCAAGGGCAGGCGTTGTGGCAATTTATTCAGGGTGCGCGAGTCGAACTTATTCAGGTCATCTGGCCGACACGTCAGGAGGCGATGCAGACGACGCTGACAGTGCTTGTATTTGTTTTGATCCTTGGAATCTTTTTCTGGGGACTAGATTTCTTTCTTTTGTGGGGCTCACGTACCCTGACTGGTCGCGGGGCCTGAGGTATGTCCATGAAATGGTACGTGGTTCACGCCTATTCAAACTTTGAGAACAAGGTGAAAGCCTCGTTGGAAGAACGCATCAAGCTGCAGGGCCTCGAGGGCAAGTTCGGTAAGGTTATGGTACCGACCGAGGAAGTGGTTGAAATGCGCGAAGGACAAAGGCGACGCAGTGAACGTAAGTTTTTCCCCGGCTATGTGCTGGTACAGATGGAGTTGGATGATGAGACTTGGCACTTGGTTAAGGAAGTACCGAGGGTTCTTGGGTTCATCGGTGGTTCCAGCGATCGGCCGGCGCCGATTACTGACAAGGAGGCGGATTTTATTCTCAATCGAGTGGAAGAGGGTGCCGATAAGCCCAGGCCCAAGATTTTATTCGAACCCGGTGAGGTGGTGCGTGTCATAGACGGGCCCTTCAACGATTTCAACGGTGTGGTTGAAAAGGTGAACTACGACAAGAGCAAACTTAACGTGGCAGTGCAAATTTTGGGTCGTGCGACGCCGGTTGAACTCGATTTTAGCCAGGTGGAGAAAGGTTAAAGGTCAACCCTAGGATGGCAAAGAAAGTAGAAACCCACATTAAATTGCAGGTCCCGGCAGGACAGGCCAACCCGAGCCCGCCGGTTGGGCCGGCTCTGGGTCAGCATGGTCTGAATATCATGGATTTCTGTAACGCGTTTAATGCGCAGACACAGAACCAGGAACCGGGTATACCAATCCCGGTGGTGATCACGGTTTATAGCGATCGTAGTTTTATTTTTGTTACCAAAACCCCACCTGCGGCCGTGCTGCTGCAAAAGGCAGCCGGTATTTCGAAAGGCAGCGGCGAACCGAATACAAGCAAGGTTGGAACGGTCACGCGTGCGCAGCTCGAGGAAATTGCGCAAGCTAAAATGGTGGATTTGAATGCCGCCAATCTTGATGCAGCGGTGCGAATTATTGCCGGAAGCGCCAGAAGCATGGGGCTCGAGGTAGAAGGGGCCTGACATGGCATCACTGAGCAAGCGATCACGGGCGAATAAAGCAAAAGTATCGCGCACGGAAGCCAAACCGATCGATGATGCTTTGACTTTGGTGTGTGACATGGCTAGCACGCAGTTCAAGGAATCCGTGGATGTCGCCGTGAATTTGGGCGTTGATCCACGTAAGTCGGATCAGGTCGTCCGGGGCTCGACAGTGCTGCCCCATGGCACAGGTAAAGACGTGCGGGTCGCCGTTTTTGCTCAAGGCGAGAATGCTGACAAAGCTAGGGCAGCGGGAGCCGACGTGGTCGGTCTTGAAGACTTGGCGGAGAGTATGAAAGGCGGCGATCTCCCGTATGACACGGTCATCGCGACACCGGACACGATGAAGGTGGTTGGCCAGCTGGGCCGAGTGCTGGGGCCACGTGGACTGATGCCGAATCCTAAGGTTGGCACGGTGACACAGGATGTAGAGGCAGCGGTTAAAAATGCGAAAGCCGGGCAGATCCGTTACCGGACCGACAAGGCCGGGATTATTCACTGCCCCATCGGCCGGACCGATTTCGAAAGCAGCGCTCTTAAGGAAAATCTTGGTGCGTTGCTGGTTGATCTGAGAAAGGCAAAGCCTGCGTCAACGAAGGGCGTATACATGAAAAAGCTGACCGTATCGTCAACGATGGGGCCGGGCGTGTTGATCGACCAGTCGAGTTTGGACGTTTAGGGAAGAGCGTGCGATTCATGAGCTTGTTAGGGACGAATCCCGCATGAACTCACAGATCGCTGTAATGGATTGTATCTTTTGTCCAAGACCGCAGGTGGCCGCAGAGTTTGACGAAACCCTTGGCCTTAATGGAACAGAGGTCGTGCCTGCGCAGATGGCAATACCCAAATTAGGGTTTCCCGGTGACAGTGGCCATCACGGATGGTTGTGAATGAGTCGCTCTCAGTAAGTGTGAAATCAAATCCAGGAGTTGTGTGATGGCACTCAGACTCGAAGACCAGAAGGCTCTTGTCGCTGAGGTAAACGAAATCGCCACGACGTCGCTGGCGGCAATCGCTGCGGAATACCGTGGCTTGACGGTGGCGCAGATGACCAAGTTCAGGGCTAAAGCCAGGAGCGAGGGGGTCTATGTGCGTGTAATCAAGAACACCTTGGCAAAGCGGGCGATCGAGGGGACCGAATTCGAATGCCTGACCGGTGCGTTGGAAGGACCTCTTTTGCTGGCATTTTCTCGGCAAGAGCCTGGCGCAGCCGCGCGCCTGGTCAAGGAATTTGCCACGAAAAACGATGCTCTGGTTACCAAGGCTGTGGCAATTGGCGGCGATCTTTATCCGTCGGCTCACCTCGATCGTCTCGCACGGTTACCGACGCTGGACGGCGCGCGGGCCCAGTTGCTTGCTCTACTGCAGGCGCCAATCAGTAAGTTCGTGCGAACGCTAGCGGAACCAACGGCTAAAATTGCGCGCCTTTTGGCGGCTTACAAGGATCAGCAACAAACAGCCTGATGGCTGAGTTGTACAGTGAATTGGGTACTTTAAATCTTTAGGAGTTAAGAGAATGGCTGTCTCGAAAGACCAAATAAAAGAAGCTCTTGGCAAGATGCCGGTGATGGAGTTGGTTGAGCTCATTTCCGAGCTTGAAGAGGACTGGGGTGTTTCTGCTGCGGCACCGGTGACCGTCGCAGCAGCGCCAGGCGCATCTGCTGCTGAGGGTGCAACCGTTGAGGAGAAGACCAACTTTGATGTGATTTTGAACAGCTTCGGCGATAAAAAGGTTGCCGTAATTAAGGTAGTTCGCACCATCACCGGTCTAGGACTCAAGGAGGCCAAGGATACGGTAGAGGGTGTGCCCGCTACGATCAAGGAGGGTATCCCCAAAGACGAGGCCGAGGGGGTCAAAAAACAGCTCGAAGAGGCCGGCGCTGCGGTCGAGCTGAAGTAACTGGCTAGAGGTGCCAGGCAACTGCGTTTGCGCGCAACTCAGAAATTTTTGCGCATGATGGCGCTGGACAATGCCGCGGCGGGTGGGTACGTATGCTCTAGTACAGCGATTTTGGTTTTTTCATTTTTCCTTGCGAAACAGCCTATTTAGAGGTGGTATTTCATGGCGTATTCTTTTACCGAAAAAAAGCGGATTCGAAAAAACTTTGGTAAGCGGCCGGGCGTTCTAGATGCTCCTTACTTGCTTGCGATCCAGCTTGATTCCTATCGGAAATTTCTGCAGGTGGATGTCAATGCAAAGGTGAGAGAGGTAAGCGGCCTGCACTCGGCGTTTAATGGGGTGTTTCCTATAGTCAGTTATTCGGGCACGGCAGCACTGGAATATGTCAGCTATGAGCTTGGCACGCCGGTGTTTGACGTCAAGGAGTGTCAGCTCCGAGGGTTGACTTATTCTGCCCCGCTGCGCGTGCAGGTCAGGCTGGTGATTTACGACAAAGACGCACCAGGTTCAAAGAAGCCGGTAAAGGAAGTTCGGGAGCAGGAGGTTTATCTGGGGGAAATACCCCTGATGACCGATCACGGGAGCTTTGTCATTAATGGGACCGAGCGGGTGATCGTTTCACAGTTGCATCGTTCACCGGGCGTATTTTTTGATCACGATAAAGGCAAGACTCATTCATCCGGAAAACTTCTGTTCTCGGCACGGGTGATTCCCTACCGGGGCTCGTGGTTGGATTTCGAATTTGACCCGAAGGACAACGTGTACGCGAGGATTGACCGGCGGCGAAAACTACCGGTAACGGTGTTTCTAAGGGCTTTGGGGATGTCCAATGATGAAATGCTGGATCTGTTTTTCGAGAAGAACGATTTTTATCTGTCTGCATCAGAAATCAAGCTCGGTTTGGTGCCGCAGCGTCTTCGTGGCGACAATGTGATCTTTGATATTAAGGTTGGTCGGAAATTGATCGTTGAGGAAGGCCGCCGGATTACCGCTCGCCACGTCCGTGAACTGGAGAAGTCGAACGCGAAAACTTTGACAGTGCCAAAGGCGTATTTGGAGCAGAAAATTCTTGCTCATGATGTGGTCGATGTGGAAACCGGAGAATTGCTCGCTGAGACGAATGATGAAATAACCGTTGAGTTGATTGACACCTTTATCGAAAAAGGTATCGAACATATCCGGACGCTGTTTGTAAACGACCTTGATCGGGGTCCTTATATTTCGAATACGCTCAGAATTGACTCAACCTCCACGCAACTTGAAGCGTTGGTTGAGATCTACAGGATGATGAGGCCGGGTGAGCCCCCAACCAAGGATGCGGCTGAGAACCTTTTTAATAATTTATTCTTCAACCCCGAACGGTATGATCTGTCCGACGTCGGGCGGATGAAATTTAATCGGCGTGTTGGTTGGCCAAAGACTGAAGGCCAAGGTGTGCTGAGCAAGGAAGATGTCATCGCTGTCCTGCAGTTGCTGATGAATATCCGTAACGGCAACGGCAGCGTGGATGATATTGATCATCTCGGCAACCGTCGTGTCCGCAGCGTTGGAGAAATGGCTGAGAACGCGTTTAGGGTCGGCCTGGTGCGGGTTGAAAGAGCCGTCAAAGAGAGGCTGACATTGGCCGATTCAGAAGGCCTGATGCCGCAGGAGATGATTAATGCTAAGCCTGTGGCAGCAGCAGTGAAGGAATTCTTTGGATCCAGCCAATTATCTCAGTTCATGGATCAGAATAACCCGCTCTCTGAGGTTACGCACAAGCGGCGCGTGTCCGCGTTGGGCCCAGGCGGCTTAACGCGGGAGCGGGCAGGATTTGAGGTTCGTGACGTTCATCCGACGCACTACGGTCGTGTATGTCCGATTGAGACGCCCGAAGGGCCGAACATCGGCCTGATTAATTCGCTGGCCGTCTACGCGCGAACTAACGAGTACGGTTTCCTCGAGACTCCGTACCGCAAGGTGAAGAACGCGAAAGTTTCGAACGAGATCGAATATCTTTCGGCCATCGAAGAGGGTCAGTTCGTCATCGCTCAGGCTAATGCGGAACTGGACAGCAAACACCGGTTTGTGGACGAACTCGTGCCTGTTCGGCACAACAACGAATTTACGATCATGTCCAAGGAGAGAATCCAGTACATGGATGTTTCGCCGAAGCAAATCGTATCGGTGGCGGCGTCGCTGATTCCGTTTCTCGAGCACGACGACGCAAACCGGGCGCTAATGGGCTCGAATATGCAACGGCAGGCAGTTCCGACGCTGCGTAGCGAGACTCCACTCGTTGGTACCGGCATGGAAAGGACTGTAGCTATCGATTCGGGCGTGACCGTCGTTGCCCGACGTGGTGGGAAAGTTGATTCGGTGGATGCTTCGCGCATTGTTGTCCGAGTCAATGACGATGAAACCACTGCTGCTGAATCTGGCGTGGACATTTACAATCTGTGTAAGTACACGCGTTCTAACCAGAACACCTGTATCAATCAGCGACCGTTGGTCAAAGCGGGCAATATGATCACCATGGGTGACGTGCTTGCCGACGGCGCCTCAACCAGTCTGGGTGAATTGGCGTTAGGGCAGAACCTGCTCGTCGCATTTATGCCCTGGAACGGATACAACTTTGAGGATTCGATTCTGATATCTGAACGGTTGGTCGAGGAAGATCGATTTACGACGATTCATATCGAGGAGTTGACCTGTATTGCGCGGGATACGAAGTTAGGGTCAGAAGAAGTCAGCGGCGACATTCCTAATGTGGGTGATGTCGCGCTCGCCAATCTCGACGAAGCGGGCATCGCTTTCATCGGTGCTGAAGTTAAAGCTAGCGATATTCTGGTCGGAAAAGTAACACCTAAAGGCGAAACTCAACTGACTCCGGAAGAAAAACTACTTCGGGCGATATTCGGAGAGAAAGCCTCTGACGTTAAAGACACATCACTCCGCGTGCCCCCTGGCATGGACGGGACGGTTATTGATGTGCGTGTCTTTACCCGCGATGGTCTTGAGAAGGACGATCGCGCCCTTGCGATCGAGGAATCCGAGCTTGAAAGCGTGCGTAAAGACCTGAACGACCAGCAACGCATACTCGAGGATGATATTTTTGAACGCGTGGAGCGAATGTTGCTCGGCAAGTTTGCCGACCGTGGTCCCAACAAGATCAAAAAGGGCAGCAAGATTACGAAGACCTACCTCCAAAGCTTGCAACACAAACAGTGGTTCGAAATCGGCTTGAGGAACGATGAAGCAAATGCGCAGCTTGAGAGCGCTGCGGAACGGTTACGGAAGCAGCGCGAGGAGTTCGAGCGGCGCTTTGCAGAGAAGCGTGAAAAGATAACTGCGGGCGATGACCTGGCGCCAGGTGTGCTGAAAATGGTGAAGGTATACCTCGCAGTTAAACGCCGCATCCAGCCAGGCGACAAAATGGCTGGACGTCACGGTAACAAGGGCGTTATATCGACGATTGTCCCGGTTGAGGACATGCCTTACATGGAGGACGGGACGCCAGTCGACATCGTGCTCAATCCTCTGGGTGTGCCGTCCCGGATGAATGTGGGGCAGGTTCTCGAAACCCATCTAGGATGGGCGGCCAAGGCTTTGGGAGGTAAGATTGCCGATCTCATTGACAGCGGGGGTTCGGTCTCGAAGATTAGAAGCTTTCTGGATGAGATCTATAACCAGACCGGCGGGCAAAAGGCCGATCTGCGAAGCCTGAAAGAAGGCGAGATTCTAGAACTGGCTGATAATTTGCGCAGCGGTGTGCCGATAGCGACACCCGTCTTTGACGGCGCTACCGAGAAAGAGATCAAGCACCTGCTTGGTTTAGCGGCGCTTCCCGAGACTGGCCAGGCAGCGCTGATTGATGGACGCAGCGGGGAACCATTCGATCGGCCGATAACCGTCGGCTATATGTACATGTTGAAACTGAACCATCTGGTCGATGACAAGATGCATGCGCGGTCGACCGGGCCGTATAGCCTAGTTACCCAGCAGCCGTTGGGTGGTAAAGCGCAGTTTGGCGGTCAGCGATTCGGGGAAATGGAAGTCTGGGCACTAGAAGCTTACGGCGCAGCCTACACATTACAGGAAATGCTGACTGTCAAGTCGGATGACGTGCAGGGTCGCACCAAGATGTACAAAAACATCGTGGACGGGAACCATGAGATCGATGCGGGTATGCCTGAATCATTCAACGTGCTGGTCAAAGAGATTCGATCCCTCGGAATTAATGTTGATCTTGTGCAGAACTAGCGGGACAGAGCAAATACTGGTGATAAGTCTACAGGTGACTCATGCGAGATTTACTGAAACTTTTTAGGCAGGAAAACACGACAGAGAGTTTTGATGCGATCCGGATCGGACTGGCGTCGCCAGAGATGATCCGATCGTGGTCATTTGGCGAGGTCAAGAAACCGGAGACGATCAACTACAGGACGTTTAAGCCAGAACGTGACGGGCTGTTCTGCGCGAAAATATTTGGACCTATCAAAGACTACGAGTGCCTATGCGGAAAGTATAAGCGGCTTAAGCATCGTGGTGTCGTATGTGAAAAGTGCGGCGTAGAAGTAACTCAGACTAAGGTTCGGCGTGATCGAATGGCGCATATTGAATTGGCGAGCCCGGTTGCGCATATCTGGCTCCTCAAGTCCTTACCCTCGCGTATCGGATTGATGCTCGACATTACACTGCGGGAGATTGAGCGGGTGCTGTATTTTGAGGCGTTCGTCGTTGTCGACGAAGGCATGACTCCGCTGGAGCAGGGCAGTCTGTTAACCGACGAGCAATACCTGGAAGCAATCGAAGAATATGGCGATGAGTTCGATGCACGCATGGGTGCGGAGGCCATTTACGAAATGCTCCGCACCATCGATTTGCAGGCCGAGATACTCAAAGTTCGGGAGGGAATTGATGCGACCTCATCCGAAACGAAGTTCAAACGCTTGTCCAAGCGCCTGAAATTGCTTCGGGGCTTCATGGACTCAGGCATCAAGCCCGAACACATGGTATTGACGGTCCTGCCGGTATTACCGCCAGACCTCCGGCCACTTGTGCCGTTGGATGGTGGTCGATTCGCTACCTCAGATCTGAATGATTTATACCGGCGGGTTATCAATCGCAATAATCGTCTGCGGCGCTTGTTGGAGCTGAACGCGCCGGACATTATCGTGCGCAACGAAAAGCGGATGCTGCAGGAGTCAGTCGACGCATTGCTCGACAACGGGCGTCGCGGCCGCTCATTGACTGGTACCAACAAGCGGCCGCTGAAATCTCTGGCGGACATGATCAAAGGCAAGCAGGGCCGCTTTCGTCAGAACCTGCTCGGCAAGCGTGTCGATTATTCTGGTCGGTCAGTCATCGTGGTTGGTCCAACTCTGAAATTGCATCAATGTGGTTTGCCAAAAAAAATGGCTCTGGAACTGTTTAAGCCGTTCATATTTAGCAAGCTGCAACTGCGCGGAGAAGCGACAACTATCAAGGCGGCCAAACGCGTGGTTGAAAGAGAGGGGCCAGAGGTCTGGGATATTCTCGAAGAGGTCATACGTGAGCATCCAGTGTTACTGAACCGTGCGCCCACGCTGCACCGGCTGGGTATTCAGGCATTTGAGCCAGTTCTGATCGAAGGCAAAGCGATTCAGCTGCATCCGTTGGTGTGTACCGCGTTTAACGCTGATTTCGACGGCGACCAGATGGCCGTCCATGTACCCCTTTCCATCGAAGCGCAGCTGGAATCGCGTGCATTGATGATGGCCTCCAATAACATCCTGTCGCCCGCAAACGGCGAGCCTATCATCGTGCCGTCACAAGACGTTGTGCTGGGCTTGTATTACATGACACGTGAGCGAATCAATGCCAAGGGTGAGGGAATGATTTTTTCCGACGTACAGGAAGTACATCGAGCACGCCAGAACCGTGATGTTGACCTGCATGCACGAATTAAAGTTCGCATCACCAGCGCGGAGAGCGATGAGTCCGGTAATACAGTCACCGCTGATCGAATTACCGATACAACGGTAGGGCGAGCGCTGTTGTCAGAGCTTTTGCCAGATGGTCTTAGCTTTGACTTGCTTAATCGGGATATGACGAAAAAGGCAATCTCTGAGCTTATAAATATCTGTTACCGGACGGTAGGCTTAAAAAATACTGTCGTGTTTGCAGATCAGCTTATGTATATGGGTTTTAGCTACGCGACGCGCGCGGGCCTGTCGATTGGAGTTGACGATATGGTCGTGCCTGAAGACAAGGGCAAAATTCTGGAGCTCGCGGATGCCGAAGTCAAAGACATACAGGATCAGTATGCGAGTGGATTAGTGACGGATGGTGAGCGCTATAACAAGGTCGTGGACATATGGTCACGTACCAATGACCAGGTCGCCAAGGCGATGATGAATAAATTGGACAGCGAGTTCGTTGTTGATGCAGCCGGCAAGGAAGTCAAACATCCCTCGTTCAATTCTATTTTCATGATGGCCGATTCAGGTGCACGAGGGTCGGCAGCTCAAATTCGGCAGTTGGCTGGGATGCGTGGATTGATGGCAAAACCTGACGGTTCAATCATCGAGACGCCTATTACGGCAAATTTCCGCGAGGGATTGGACGTTTTGCAGTACTTCATCTCGACACATGGCGCGCGAAAGGGACTTGCCGACACGGCGCTGAAGACCGCTAACTCAGGTTATCTGACGCGCCGGCTGGTGGATGTCGCTCAGGATCTGGTGGTGACCGAAGAAGATTGCGGTACGGGTAACGGATTGTGGGTGACACCGCTGGTCGACGGCGGTGATGTGGTGGAACCGCTACGGGTACGGGTGCTGGGCCGGGTTCTGGCGGAGAGCGTCCGGCGACCAGAGACAGAAGAACTGGTGTTTGATGCCGGCGAACTCTTAGACGAATTGATGGTTCAGAATCTTGAAGAATGTGGGATCGAAAAGGTCAAGGTCCGTTCGGCGATTACCTGTGAAACGCGGTATGGCGTGTGTTCCCACTGCTATGGGCGGGATCTTGCTCGCGGGCATCGGATCAACATCGGTGAAGCGGTCGGCGTGATTGCTGCCCAATCGATTGGGGAGCCTGGAACCCAGTTGACCATGCGTACGTTTCACATCGGTGGCGCGGCGTTCCGCGCGGTCGCATCGAATAGCGTGGAAGTCAAGCGTGGAGGCGTCGTTCGCCTGCACAACGTCAAGACGGTGCAACATGAAAAGGGCTACTTGGTTGCGGTGAGTCGCTCCGGCGAAATCGGCGTCATAGATAGCCAAGGCCGCGAACGGGAGCGTTACAAGATTCCCTACGGGGCCGTTATATCAGCCGCAGATGGAGATCAGGTAGAGCCTGCCCAAGTCGTGGCGACCTGGGATCCGCATACTCATCCGGTTATTTCCGAAGTGTCCGGCTTTCTGCGTTTAGAAGATTTAGTCGACGGCGTAACCGTAGCCGAGCAGGAAGATGAATTGACCGGCCTCACCAGTATTGTTGTGCTGGATCCAAAACAACGTAGCGCTAGCGGCCGCGATTTGCAGCCGACGGCAAAACTCGTTGACGGTAAAGGCAAGGAAATTTGTTTTGCCAATACCGATATACCCGCCGTACATGCGTTGCCTTCTGGTGCACTCGTTAATATGGCGGATGGTGCCAAGGTGTCTGTCGGCGACATCATTGCACGGATTCCGCACGAGAGTTCCAAAACGCGTGACATTACCGGTGGACTGCCCCGGGTCGCGGATCTGTTCGAGGCGCGCAAGCCCAAAGACCCCGCGATCCTCGCGGAGCAAAGTGGAACGGTTAGCTTTGGTAAAGAAACCAAGGGTAAACGCAGACTTGTCATTACGGATAAGGACGGCGAGAAGCACGAGAAACTGATTCCGAAATGGATTCCGCTCACCGTGTTTGAGGGTGAGCAGGTAGAGCGGGGTGAACGTATTGCCGACGGTGAACTGAATCTACACGATATTCTTCGGCTGCAGGGCGTGGAGCAGCTTGCTGATTATCTGATTCGGGAGATTCAGGACGTCTATCGTCTGCAGGGTGTCAGAATCAATGACAAACATATTGAAGTCATCATTCGCCAGATGTTGCGTAAGGTTGAGATTTCCGATGCCGGCGAAACTGACCTGTTGCGTGGCGAACAACTTGACCGTGCGGGGCTGCTGGAAATGAACGAAGTCATTCAGGCGCAGGGGCAGAAGCCGGCGCAGTGGGGACCGTTGCTTTTAGGAATCACCAAGGCCTCGCTGGCGACGGCGTCGTTTATATCTGCGGCGTCATTTCAGGAAACCACTAGGGTGCTGACCGAGGCGGCGGTTAAGGGCTTGCGCGATGATCTACGCGGGTTGAAGGAAAACGTTATCGTCGGACGCCTGATTCCGGCCGGTACCGGGTTTAACTTCCACGCCGACCAGCGCCGTACACGCGAGGAACTGTTGGCTCAGGAATTGCGGGACCTGGAGGCCGAGACTGAGACCTCTGCTGGCGCAGAGACCGATTCTGAAATCGCTCTGGAGATTCCCATTGAAGAGCCAACGCTTGAGGGTTCTACGGCCGAAGGATCAGAGGCGACGACGGGCTAAAATGGCCCCCCTATTAGCGTCGCTTGACAGGCCTCAAGCACCGCCAATACAATTCCGGTCCCGCGAAATGCGGGGCGTTTTGACGGCGTAAAACAATTTGACGGGTTTTTATGCCCGTCCCCTTCGTTGGCCCGGATGTAGGATCTCCAGTGAGAGTGCCGCATGCGGGCTGAGTTTTTGTGCGTGAATAAGCTGGTCATAGAGTGAATGAATGGCGACTGTCAATCAATTGGTGCGAGGGCAGCGGCGAACGAAGCCGGTGAAAAATACTGTTCCGGCTTTGCAGGCAAGCCCACAAAAACGTGGGGTTTGCACCCGTGTTTATACTACGACGCCCAAAAAACCAAACTCGGCATTGCGTAAGGTTGCCCGGGTTCGGTTGACCAACGGTTTCGAGGTCACCAGTTATATTGGTGGCGAAGGTCACAACCTGCAGGAACACTCCGTGGTGCTGATTCGCGGCGGCCGCGTCAAAGATC
>JAYZJE010000003.1:0-2555 GCA_036164895.1 Pseudomonadota bacterium | reverse complement strand
CGTCTCTTGGCGGCCTACCTTGAACAGGACCGCCCGAATGACCCAGCCAATCGGAAAGTCCGCTGGGTTGATGCACGCGAACTGATAGTTGTCGAAACGGGCGAGTTGGGACCGTCTGTCTTGTGGGACCGCTCGAGAGAAAATTGCGCTCGACAATTTCCGGACGGGAGCGGCGAAATTGTTATCGTTACGGGGTTTATAGCCTCGGATAGCAATGGATTGCAAACGACGCTGGGGCGAAACGGCAGTGATTTTTCTGCGACGATAGTCGGAGCGTTGCTGAATGCCGCATCGGTAACAATCTGGACCAACGTGGGCGGCATCATGAACGCTGACCCAGCGCGTGTGCCCGAAGCATCAGTAATAGCTGAGCTATCGTATAGCGAGGCGATGGAGTTGGCGTATTTTGGAGCGAGGGTCATCCACCCACAGGCAATGACGCCGGCGGTCGATTGCGGGATTCCAATTTATATCCGCAATACGTTTGATCCTGCCGCGTCTGGCTCAAGGATTAGCGGTAACCCTGCATCCGAGGAGGGAATCAAGGGCATAACCGCTGTTGATGACGTTGCTCTCGTTAACCTTGAGGGAACCGGCATGATTGGCGTTCCGGGCACCGCCGATCGCTTGTTCGCGGCCTTGCACGAGGCGAAAATCTCCGTAGTTCTTATATCTCAGGCGAGTTCGGAGCATTCAATTTGCTTTGCGATTCCCAATTCGTTGGTCAGTCAAGCTGAGCAAGTCGTTCGGCGGGCTTTTGCAACGGAGCTTGAGCAGAACCAGATTCAAACGATAAACGTGCAGGAGCACTGCAGCATTCTTGCGGTCGTCGGTGATGGCATGGCTGGCCTGGTGGGTGTTGCATCCCGTTTTTTCGGGGCGCTTGGCAACGCCGGCATCAATGTGTTGGCCATCGCTCAAGGGTCGTCGGAGCGCAACATTTCGGCGGTGGTTGCAAGAAAGGAGGCAACCCGAGCGCTTCGGGCGGCCCACGCGGGCTTTTACTTATCAACGGAGACTATGTCGGTTGGCATAGTCGGCCCGGGAAACGTTGGAGCAACACTGCTGGATCAGATGGCCGCGCAGGCTGCCCACCTGCAGCAGGACTTCAATCTCGATTTCAGGGTGCGCGGAATTGCCACCTCTTCGCGAATGGTGCTGGCTGAGCGGATGATTGACCTTGGCAACTGGCGAGAATCTCTGAGCAGTAATAGCGAGTCGCTAGATTGGAACCGGTTTGTTGCTCATGTCAATGCAGATCACCTGCCACACTCCGTCATGGTTGATTGTACCGCCAGCGATGAGGTTGCCGCGCAATACGTTGACTGGTTCGAGCAGGGAATGCACGTCGTTACGCCGAACAAGAAAGGCCAAAGCAGCACATTGGAACATTACGATCAGATTCAGGTAGCGTGCCGCGACAATAACGTCCACTTCCTGTATGAGCCGAGTGTTGGTGCTGCGCTGCCAATGATACAGACTCTCAGAGATCTTAGGGAAACCGGTGACGAGGTGGTCAGTATCGAAGGCATTCTTTCCGGGACCCTGGCTTATCTGTTCAACGTTTTCGACGGGACCCAATCATTTTCAGCATTAGTGCGTAAGGCCCGCGATAATGGTTACACGGAGCCGGATCCCCGCGATGATTTATCAGGGATGGACGTCGGGCGAAAATTGATCATTCTCGGCCGTGAGCTAGGGTTGCGTTTAGGGCTGCAAGACATAGAGATTGAAAGTCTCGTGCCTCCCGCTTTGGACACCGTGACGGTCGATGAGTTTCTCGATGCGCTGGCAGAACAAGATGCATCGATGCTTGATAGGTGGACAAAATCCAACGAGGCGGGCGAGGTGTTGCGATATGTCGGCCGATTGGATAGATCAGGGGCGGCGACCGTCCGTTTGGAATCGCTGCCTACCAACCATGCATTCGCACATATCAATCTGACTGACAACATCGTGCGCTTCGTATCCGAACGTTATAGCGACAATCCGCTCGTGGTGCAGGGACCCGGGGCCGGGCCGGCTGTCACTGCTGCCGGCGTATTTGCTGACCTGCTCAGATTGGCAAGATACCTAGGAGCGCCGCGGTAAGCCAATGCAGTTCATTAGCACCAGGCAAGGTCCAGGCGTTTCTCTGGAGACGGCGATCATGAGCGGCACTGCGCCTGACGGCGGGCTTTACGTACCGGAAAAACTGCCTCATTTTGAGCCAGATGCGCTGATGCAGATCGACACAATCAGCAATCTCGCCGAACATCTTATGGGCCCGTTTTTCGAAGGCTCTACACTCAAGAACCAGTTGCAGGAGATCTGCGACGAAGCGTTTAGTTTTCCCGTCCGATTGCAACTTATAGAAAATACGGCGCGCGAGTCATTGTCGGTCCTCGAACTTTTCCACGGGCCCACAGCCGCGTTCAAAGATTTTGGGGCGCGTTTTTTGGCAGCGTGCATGACTCGGACCATCGGCTCGCGTCAGGGCGGTGCGTTACCGGTTACAGTGGTGGTTGCCACGTCAGGGGATACTGGGAGCGCCGTTGCAGCAGCCTTTCATCGCA
>JAYZJE010000002.1:0-3187 GCA_036164895.1 Pseudomonadota bacterium | reverse complement strand
AAGCGTTCGCAATATTGCGATCCCGGCGCGCTTTTCGGTTACTACCATAACAAGCGTTGCAACGATATTGAAGGCTGCGACCGCGATGATCAGGGACAGCAATAATGTCATCATGGTTTTTTCTATTCTGATGGCCCGAAAATAACTGGCGTTATCCTGAGTCCAATCACGAACAGCGGGAGTCTGGCCAGCGGCATTATTATTAGCTTCAGCCCATTCTCGAATTACCCGCGGTGCCGAAAATATATTGCTAGTACGTACCCGGACTCCAGAAACCCGTTCACCCAGTTGCGCCAGTTCCGCCGCGTCGGCTAAATGCACCAGAGCACGTATCGCATCGTGATCCTGCAGGCCAAGTTCGAATACCCCAGCGACGGTGTAAGCGCGCAGGCGGGACGTCACGCCGTTACCGCGACCCGGCGGCTGCGGCACCAGAACCGTGACGCTATCGCCCGGCGCCACTCTGAGCTTCTGCGCCAATCCCCGACCCAACAGAATCCGCCACGATCCGGGTTCCAAGTCGACGATGCTGCCGACCAACATATGTTGTGCAACTTCCGAGACATCCGGTTCCAAAGCCGGCTCAACGCCGGTGATAATCACTCCAGCCAACTCGCTACCACTTGCAAGCATGGCTTCGATCTCTATGTATGGAGCGGCACCATTGATGCTAGTCCTCGAACGCACGTCGCGAACGATGCTCTGCCAGTTAAGCAAACCATCCTTAGAGAAAATTGACGCATGTGCTGTCATACTCAATAGTCGCCCACGCAATTCGTTCTCGAAACCGTTCATGACAGACAACACGATGATTAACACAGCGACACCCAACATCACCCCAATGACTGAGGCCAATGCGACAAACGATACAAACAAACTGCCGCTGCGTGCCCGGAGATAACGCAGGCCGATAAACGATGCGACTGGACGCCTCACAGCAACCTCCAGCCGCGAGAAGTGTTAGCGTTATGATCTGCTGACCTGTAACTCAAGAATCGGAGCACCCGGCGCTGAAAAGACACGCTTCGCACCACGGGCAAATAAAATTGCACAATAAAGCTGCCCGGCGTTCTAACCGCCGACCGACCCCAATTTGGTAAACCCGATTCTTCGGCACATTATTTTTCTGGCGTTGTCCATAGCACTCGTTATATATCGGGCCCGGAGCGGATGCCACAGTCGGTCCAATGCACCCTGACGAGGTTATCATGCTCAGGAGCAGCGTGTTTGCCATTCTAACGACGATCCTTGGCGCTCCGGTAGCAGCATTTCAGACGCCTTGCTGGTAGCCGAACTAGATGGCGCCAGGCATCCTCCTCGCCCCGCCCAACGCGCGGCATGCCGATGAACAAGGTTCCATCAACCTGAGAAAACCCGGCAGCCTGAATCAGCCGGTGGGCGATCCAGCCATTGCGCTATGGAAATATGACAACTTTGTAGTCTGTTTCAAATATCAGAACGTCATACACTCGATAATAAAAATCGTAAACTGAATTCGGAGCACGGACATTCTGGCCTGAATTTAGGCCCTCCGGCCCAACAGGTTGCTGCCAACTTGCCCCACAGACCCATCGCTATGTCATAATTTCGGCCCGTCCGGCCAGCACCCGCACCTTCCCACGACAAAACATGGGAGTAAATCCAGTACTGATCTCCAAAGTGGCCTTGCCTAGCTTTCCAGGCGAGGTAACTCAAATCGGCAGAGCCTATGGCTGCGCGCCGGCGCTGTTGCTATCCGAACTCGCCGCTAATACTTGTGCACCTTCTCTGGTAGTGGTGCCTTCCGTGGCAGAGGCTGAATCCCTGGCAACTCAACTGCAGTTTTTTACCGATGGTGATCCCGCGATCGCTTTGTTCCCTGATCTCGAAACCCTGCCTTACGACAGCTTCAGTCCCCACCAAGAACTGATTTCGCAGCGCCTGACCATGTTACGGAAACTTGCTAAGGGCGACATACATAGCTTGCTGATCGCCGTCCCTACGCTGTTTTACCGCTTACCGCCGAAAGACTACATACAGGGACATAGCATCAGACTCAGCACAGGACAGAAACTTTCGCTAGAAATGCTCCGCCAACACCTTGTAGGCGCAGGTTATCAACAGGTCAGTCAAGTCGAACAACACGGTGAATATGCCGTGCGAGGGTCGTTACTGGACGTATTTCCGATGGGCTCAGAATCCCCGGTACGCCTGGATTTCTTTGACGACGAGCTCGAAACGATTCGTAGCTTCGACCCCGGCACACAAACGTCAATTGGCCGGCTTGATCACCTAGCAACATTGCCGGCGAGAGAATTTCCACAAACAGAAACCGCGATCAAATCGTTCAGGCGAAATTTCCGTACGCGCTTCGACGGCAATCCAAATGATTCTTCGATTTACCGGGAAGTTTCCAAACACCGGCTACCCGGGGGGATCGAAAATTATTTGCCGCTGTTCTTTCAATCCACTGCCACCATCTGGGATTACCTCGATAAGGAAGCCTTGGTCGTTAGCATTCACGATACAGAAACAGCACTGAAGCAAAGCTGGCAGCAGATCCAACAGCGGCATGAACAGGCCTGCCTTGACACCGACCGACCGGCACTGAAGCCGGAGGAGCTATTCTGCAATCTGGACATCCACGCGCAAAACCTTCGGAATCACCGCAGACTCATTCTGCGCCGCCACGAGATTCCTAAGGGTCCAAACGAAGATAAAATTACAAACCTAAACGTGGCAGCAGCCCCGCACGTGCTGATTAGCCCCCATGCCCAGCAACCCGTGCAGCGGCTACTGGATTTCCTGGATGGATACGGTGGCCGGCTGCTATTTGTCACCGAGTCGCCTGGCCGGCGGGAAATGTTGTCTGACATGCTTGGTAATCGCGAGATCGGTATGACAACAATTAACAGGTGGACCGACTTTGTATCAGGCCAGCAACCAATTGGTATTACCGTTGCCCCGCTGAATCAAGGCCTGTTAATCACAAGTCCCGAACTGGGTTTGATCGCCGAACAGGATTTATATGGCAACCGGCCAGCACGCCGGCGCCGGCGCCGGCGTGCAAGGCACCCAGAGGCCATACTTAACGATCTCACCGACTTGCACAGCGGATCGGCAGTGGTACACGAAAACTATGGAGTTGGTCGCTACAAGGGCTTATCGGTTTTATCAATTGGCGAAATTCCAACGGAGTTTCTAACGC
>JAYZJE010000001.1:0-3464 GCA_036164895.1 Pseudomonadota bacterium | reverse complement strand
GATATTGGCATTGCCGACGAAGTCGATACGCTTATCGAGAATACGGTTTCTCGCTACGGCCGATTGGACATCGTCGTGCATAATGCGGCCATCTACCCGGTGCACCTAATCGAAGAACTTCCGTTGGAAGTCCTCGATAAAACGCTAGATATCAATCTGAAAGCCTGCTTTTACCTGACCCGCAGAGCGGTCCCGCACATGCGCAAGCAGACTAGCGGTCGCCTGCTTTTTACTTCTTCGGTCACCGGGCCCAGAGTTGCAATGCCCGGAACTGCACACTATGCCGCATCAAAAGGCGGTATCAACGGATTCATTCGGACCGCGGCACTCGAGTACGCTAAGGACAACATAACCGTGAACGGCATCGAGCCCGGTTACATTCTCACCAAGGCAATGGCTGCGCTGGGCGATAAGGACGAACTCAAGCAAATGGAAAAATACATTCCAATGGGGCATATGGGTGAACCGGAAGATATCGCTTACGCAATGCTGTTTTTAGCATCGGACCAAGCGAAGTACATCACTGGACAGACCATCGTGATCGACGGCGCATCGACCTTACCGGAAAGCCCAGTGGTTATGGAAATGCTCGGGTAATAGGCCTAACGTGGGCTGCCAATTCCGATTTTCTACGCGTGACCAAGAAAACCGCCGGGGTTCTCGCAGGTAATTGCTACTACTAAACCAAAGCGAAAATCAAAGCAACATGAATTACTGTGTTTATGGGATTAGAACTAGCACTTTCTCGAGTGGCCTTGCTGGCTTTTAAGTGTCAAATACTGACATGGCGGATCGCATAACCCGAGCTAACTCAACTCACGCTGCTGAATTTGTTGAACTTTGGGAAAGCACGTTCAAGCAGGCGTACTCCAATGTGCATAGCCCAGATAATATTGAACAATATTGCAAAGGGAAGTTTACAACAAACAATGCGTTGGACACGCTTGCGGACAAAAATACTGTCTGCGCATTTTACCACCGGAACGAGCAACCAATCGGCTTTTATATTCTTGTTCACCATGAATGCCCGTTCCCACTAGCCGGTAAATCTTCCGAACTGAAGGAAATCTATATTCTTGCAGATGCTTACGGGTCAGGCGCTGGCCGGGCGATGCTTGAAGACGCTTGCCAGGTTGCAGGTTCAGTTAACGCAAAATGGATTTGGTTGGCAGTGTCCGACCAAAACATTCGCGCACGATCATTCTACGATAAGGCTGGTTTTGCGAAAGTTGGGCCAGGCCCGATCTTTGAGGTTGGTGCAGACCGTCTGACATCAACGATATTGACACGCCAAATCTAGGCGAATTCGCGCTTGGTTCTAAACCCTATTTGAATTGAGGCAAATCGCTACGGCTAAGTGAGGGTGCGTCCAATTACGTTAGCTGTGGAACAATGATACACATTGGTTGACGTACCGATACACCAGTTAATGTGCCCGCTTTTTGGCGGAAAGTATACCGGCTTCTCACCCTCACTTCGGCTGCAAAAGTGACGATTGCAAGTTGATTTGCCGCAGCAATCGTTGTACGAGACCAGATAGTCGATGCCGTCAGCCGGATTGCGGCAGGTTCCGACCCAAGTCACCAGGGACATTTCGGTACCCGGCGGACAGGAATTATGGGTGCCACCGCAACCGCCGCAAAGGTAACCATCGATGGCGCAATAGCGCCAATAATTGCAATCCATCGGGTCTCCTTCGGGCGTATTGGGATCGGGGTCTACCGGCGGCGCTGGTTGGCTTTGACCGCGGGCAATCGGCAAGACGGGCAATGCCGCACCACCGACAAGGAGCCCCGAGATCTGTGCCAGCAGGTGCCGGCGCGATACGCGCTTTGCAAGTGCCCGAGAAGATTTTTCCAACCACCGGTCGATTAACTTCATGACAAACTATCTCAACTGACTGGCAACTGCAGCAGCGATGGGGTGATGCTGACCTCCGGAATGGTCCGCAAATGTTCGCCGGACAGCGCATCATATATAACCAGTTCCGCCACATCGGGGTGCACTGCATATAACAGTGGTGCATCATCCTGGCTCACCTCGATGGATGTGGCGGGAACCCGTAACTCGATCCTCTGGATTCGCTGACGAGTTTCAAGGTCATACACCCAGACTTGGGTCCCGGGGTGATGATGAGTGTCCGGTTCGCCCTGATGCATCAGCGCATAAAGGCGGCGCTCATTCCGATGGACAGCGAGATGCTGAATACCTCCAATGCGCCAGGATGCGCCGCGGTCCGCAGGTGTCAGGAGTGGCCAGGTTTTCGGAAAGGCGGCGTCTTTGCCGGAAAGGTCGACAGTATGAACAACGCCTGCGTACGACGGGAAAAACCACCGGTCGCCGAGTCGCACCCCTTTTTCGGTAATTGGGTCCGAGGCCACGTCGAAAAACGGTAAGCTGGTTCGCCTGTCAGCAAGTTCGCCGTTATCGTCCAATATCAGCATCTGCAGCGATCCATTCCCGCAGAGCGAGAAAAATTTGCGCTCGCCCGCGGGGAACGCCAGTGCGCAGCCGGGCGTTGGCACCTCGGCAACGAACTTGCGGGCTTCAAGATCGACGATGCTCAGCGATTGTGCCGGCGTATAATTGTAAACTGCCATAACGCGATCGTCGTCCGTCAGGGACGCTGTTGATAATTTCGGCGTCGTGGACATTCGCTTAGGCGGAATCTCTATTTCCCTAACCGGTGACAGCGACTCCATATCGTAAATTGTCACCACATCGGTGCGTTCGCCGCGGGTATAGCGAGTGTAATAAGTCTCCGCTGAATAGACCCGACCGTAGCGCCGGGGAATGGATAAAGAATTGAACGAGTACCCGGTGCTCAACATGCCCAGCATGGTTCCAGTATCCGCATCAATGAGTGTCGCCCGACCATCGGTCATCGCGATCCACACCATATCGCTGACCCAGATCCAGTGGGCACTCGGTTGCTGCGGAAGGGTGCTGATCAAACCCAGTTCATCCGGCTGTAGCGGTGGCATGTCCGCAGCCACGCCGATCCTCGCAGACGCGGAAATCAATGCCATGCCCGACAGTATGAGAAGCTTACGCACTCCGAATGGTCGTAGTCTGCTATTTATTTCGAACGACGCTGCACTGGCCGACTGACGTCGGCTCATAGCGCTATCGTCGCCGTCTTGAGTTCAGTGTGATGGCGGATAGCTTCTGCCCCCAGTTCCCGACCGACACCCGAGTGCTTGACCCCGCCGAAGGGCACAGCCAAGTCGAGCACATTGTGCGTATTTACCCATACCGTGCCGGCCTTCAGGCGCGGAATTAGCCGATGCACTTGTTGAACGTCACGGGTCCATATACTGGCACCCAGCCCATACTTGGTGGCATTGGCCTGCTCAACCACGTCGTCGAGGTCATCAAATGGCGTGACCACCAGCACCGGGCCAAAGATCTCTTCCTGTACCACCTTCATGTCCCGCCGCACATTGCCCAGCACCGTGGGTTCC